>JBHELU010000297.1:0-3169 GCA_046262955.1 Actinomycetota bacterium
CCGTCTTCGTCGATCTGTTCCGAGGGAAAGCCTCCTCGGGCTTCGTCTCTCCACATCGTGGGCAGCGGATCACCATGTTCCCGATCCGTCTGCTCGCTCACCGTTCAGATAGCGAATCGCGTTGCGCATCACTCGGAGGTCTTCTCGGAACAGCCCCATGCCTCCGTTGCACTTCTCGCAGAGGATGGCGCGAACCTTGCCCGTCTTGTGGTTGTGATCGACGTGAACAGCGGGCCGTTTGCGGCAGATGGGACACAATCCGCTCTGCTCCGCGACCATCCGGTTGTAGTCGTCGAGTCCAATCCCGTACTTGCGTCGATAGTGGTAATGACGGCTGTCGCCGTAAAGGCGTTTCACCGTCTCTCGATTTCGTGCGTTGTGGCATGGCTTGCAGTAGGTGGCACGACCAGTCTTCGTGCGTTTGTTCCCTGGGAACTCTTCGGGACTCTTGTCGAGGCCGCAATCGGGGCAGATCACGCGTCGCAACTCCTTTCGTTGCTGCGACGCGGACGCAGCGGTCGAATCACTCTGAACTGGAAATTTCTTCTATTCTCCGCCTTTTTGCACAAACGAACGCACAAAGTCCTCGGAGTTTGTCTCCAGAACTTCGTCGATCTCGTCCAGAAGATCGTCCAGGCCCTCGGTCGCGTCTTCGATAGATGTCTGCTCGGAAGCCTGCGGTTGCTCTTCTTCCTTCTTCGGCTTCGGCTTACGGCTTTGCTCGCCCGTGGGGGGCATGAGTCACCTCGCTTGTCGATCGTTCAGAAGTGAATCGTACACGGGAGCTACGTCAAAAAAGGCGTTTCACCTGCGGGAACGGCTCACGAACTGAGGTTGGCCAGCAGCTCCGACGCGTCGGCAGAGGAGTCGAACAGCGCCTGAACGTGCGCCTTGGTCCCCCGGCCCGGCTCCATCGTCGGAACCTTGCGCAGCGGCTCGTCACCGACGTCAAAGATCAGGGCGTCCCACGAGGCGGCAACGATCCGCGGTGAGAACCGCCGCAAGCATTCACCCCGGAAGTACGCGCGCGTGTCCTCGGGAGGATGGTCGACCGCCCAAGCGATCTCGTCCTCCGAGACCAGCGACTCGATCTTGCCCGAGCGCAGAAGCTTGAAGTACAGACCCTTTTCACGCTGAACGTCGTGGTACTGAAGGTCGATCAGCTTCATCTTCGACGAGTCCCACGAGAGCGAATCGCGGTCCCGGTATGCCTGAAGGAGCGACAGCTTCGCGACCCAGTCGAGCTGGTTCGACAGACTCATAGGGTCACGTTCCAGGCCCTCGAGCACGGCCTCCCAGCGATCGAGCACGTCATCTCGAGTGGGATCGAAGTCTTGGTCCTGCGCGTACTTCTTGGCCAGCCTGAAGTACTCCCACTGGAGATCCACAGCACTAAGGGAACGCCCATCTTCGAGCTCGAACGTCGCCTTACAGGTCGGATCGTGAGACACCGTTCGCATGGAACGCACCGATTCCGCGAGCGTGAAGTCATCGGGGATGAAGTCGTCCTCGATCATCGCGAGCACGAGCGCGGTCGTTCCAACCTTCAGGAACGTAGACACCTCGCACATGTTGGCGTCGCCGACTATCACGTGAAGACGGCGATAGCGCTCGGGGTCCGAATGCGGTTCGTCGCGTGTATTGATGATCGGCCTCTTGAAAGTCGTCTCTAATCCAACCTCGACCTCGAAGAAGTCCGCGCGCTGGCTGATCTGGTAGTCGACGGCTTCGGCCCCGTTCTCGGCCCCCACCTTGCCTGCCCCGGTGAAGATCTGACGCGTCACGAAGAATGGGATCAGATGTTTGACCAGCTGAGGGAATGCGGTCTCTCGCGCAACCAGATAGTTCTCGTGACAGCCGTAAGAGTTCCCTTTGCCGTCGGAGTTGTTCTTGTAGATGAAGATGCGATCGCCCTGAGGCGCGATCGAGGCAGCCGCTGAGATCGAGCTCTCGAGGATGCGCTCCCCCGCCTTGTCCCAGATCACTGCATCTCGGGCGTTCGAGCACTCGGGGCTCGAATACTCAGGGTGCGCGTGGTCCACGTAGTAGCGCGACCCGTTGGGAAGGATCACGTTCACCAAACTCGTGTCGTCTTCGACGGGAGCTTCCGGGGCTCCACGATCGAACCCGCGCGCGTCGCGCAACGGGTTCTCTTCTTCGTAGTCCCACTTGACCCGCCTGAAGGCCGGCGTTGCGTAAGCGTTGATCAGGAGAGACGACGTGAGGATCGGGTTGAACTCGCCCGAACCGCGCGCGGAGATCCCGTACTCGGTCTCTATTCCACAGATCTTGGGGATCGCCATCGGTTCGATCTACGACGCCCGGGACTGCAACCACGGATGAACGGTGAGCTGTATCTACAGGTACTGGCCGGTCTGGACGCTTTGGACCTGCCGTCCGGCGTCTTCTTTGTGTTCGCCTACCAGCGTTCTGATGTAGACGATCCGCTCGCCCTTCTTGCCCGAGATCTTCGCCCAGTCGTCCGGGTTCGTTGTGTTCGGAAGATCTTCGTTCTCGCGGTATTCCTGCACGATCGCTCGGAGCAGGTCGTCGCTGTTGACCCCACGTTCCTCGCCCGCGATCGCTCGCTTGATAGCGGTCTTCTTCGCGCGCCTAACGATGTTCTCGATCATGGCGCCCGAAGAGAAGTCTTTGAAGTAAAGAGTTTCCTTGTCGCCGTTCGCGTAAGTGACTTCGAGGAAGCGGTTGTCGTCGTCTTCGTCGTACATGCGGCGGACGGTGGTGTCGATGATGTGCTCGACCGCCGTGTCGGCGCTGCCGTGCTTCGATATCTCGGTCTCGTGCATCGGCAGCGACGGCAGCAGGTAGATGCGGAAGATCTCGCGCGCGGATTCCATGTCCGGCCGCTCGATCTTGATCTTCACATCGAGCCGGCCCGGCCGCAGGATCGCCGGGTCGATCATGTCCTCGCGGTTCGAGGCGCCGATGACGATGACGTTCGACAGGGTCTCGACGCCGTCGATCTCGCTCAGCAGCTGCGGAACGATCGTGTTCTCGACGTCGGAGGAGACCCCCGAACCGCGGGTACGGAAGATCGAGTCCATCTCGTCGAAGAACACGATGACGGGTGTGCCTTCCGAGGCCTTCTCACGAGCTCGCTGGAAGACCAGCCGGATGTGGCGCTCGGTCTCGCCGACGTACTTGTTGA
>JBHELU010000298.1:0-11093 GCA_046262955.1 Actinomycetota bacterium
TCAGGGGTTCGATTCCCCTCCCCGGCTCGCGCGAAACGCGTGGCGGGTTAGCCCGCGTAGCGGGCGAGGGTATGAGAACGTCACCTGTGACTCTTCGATTCCCCTCCCCGGCTCCAGGCATGGCACGCGCGCGACGGATCCCGCATACAAATATGGAGGTCTTGAATGATGAGAGAAGTAGGTCGTTTACGGGCGGCCCTGGTCTTGCTGCTCATCGTGTCGGCGGCGCTTTTCGCGACTGGTGCAGCCGTGGAGCGACATCAGCGCGCACAGGGCACAGCCGGGGCATCGGAGACCGCCGGTACTACCGAGGGATCGTCCGAGACCGGAGGCGAGACAAACCCCTCCGAGCCGCACCAAACTGCGGGTGAGGTTCCAGGCGAATCCTCCGAAGACCTGTTCGGCATCAATCCTGAAGCGACGTGGATCGTCGTCCTGGGAGTCGCAATATCGGTGCTGCTTGCACTCGCAGCCTGGCTTCGGGAGCAGCCCATCGTCCTGGTCATCGCGCTCGGGTTGGGGCTGCTGCTTGCGGCTCTCGATCTGCGCGAGATGGTTCACCAGATTGACGAGTCGCGAGCGTCCCTTGTCTCCATCTCACTTGTCCTGGCGCTGCTGCACCTCGCAGTAGCCAGCATCGCGATCGTGCTGCTGCGTCAGCGCGCCCGCGTGTAAAACGCGAGGTCGTACTGCTCGCCGTCGTGCGTTCCAAACTCGCGAAGTGTCTTCTCATATGCAAAACCCGCGCGGCGGAGCACGGCGATCGACGCGACATTGAGCGCATCGGTTGTCGCAAACACCTTTGTGGCCCCGAGGTCGAACAGCCACTTAGTCAGTAGCCGCACAGCGCGAGTGGTGTATCCACTTCTGCGCTGAGCTGAAGCAAGGAAGTAGCCGATCTGAACCGCGTCGTCGTCGGACCACTCGTCCACTCCACACAGGCCGAGCGGCGCCCCGGAGACGACGTCGGCAATCGCGAAGGCCAGCTTCTTCATCGTGCCGAACGTTCGATATCCGGCCCAGCTCGCGGCGAACGTATCGATCATCCCGGTTGCATCGTCAAGCGTCTCGACCGGTTGCCGGAGCCAGAAGCGACGAATATCGGCGTCGCGGCACGCCTCGAGCAGGAAGCTCGCGTCATCGGTCGTCCATTGACGGAGCTCCACAACTCCGTCGGTTAGTTCCACGATTTCGTGCATGGCCGTGGAGCGTAAATCGCCCGCCCTCCGGTTCTTCTGCGGTTTGACTCAGTAGCAGCCACCGCTGTCAGGATTAAAGACATGGAGTTCGGCTACGGCTCACGAAGCAGGATCGGAACGTTCGATTGGACACGGCGGTCTCGTGGGCTTCTCTCTCCCAGAGATCGTGTCGAGGTCGCTCGCCAAGCCCTGGTTTATGGCGTCGCTACGTTGCCGGCGGAACTGCGACGTCTTTTTGGTATCAAGCGCTCGCGGTTGGCGAACCTCGATCCCTCGCTCCTAGAGCCGCCCGACTCGTCGGCGGCTAAAGAGGCCGAGCAACTCCTCGCAGACATGGCACCGCCGACCCTCGTCAATCACTCGTATCGCACGTACGCCTGGGGCGCTGCCTTGGCCCTTCACGATGGGCTGACTTTCGACCGAGAGGTCGTCTATGTCGCCTCACTCCTCCACGACGTCTACTTCCGTACCCCAGACGCGAAGGCCGACCTGCACTGCTTCACTCTTCCGGCGGCAGAGCTCGCGATCGAGGTGGCCGAGCGTGCAGGATGGACGGAGGCCCGCAGTCTGGGTGTGGCTGATGCCATCACGCTTCATCTGAATCTGATCGCTCCTAAAGACTCCCCTGAAGCTCGAGCTGTGTTCTTCGGCGCGCGTCTCGACACAGTTGGCTACCGCTACGGAGATCTTGACCCCGACGCGCTGAAGCAGGCATTGCATCGCTTCCCGCGTGAACGACTGAAGGCGAGATCGGCCCCGATGTTCGATGCTCAAGCGACCCGCAACAAAGGCTCGCGTGTCCACTTCTACACGCGCTACCTCGCCTGCAACTGGTTCGTGCGACGCACTCAGTTCTCGGAGTGACCGCGCGTCGACTCCACGGTCGAGTGTCTACGATGGGTGGATGCAGGGCGAGCTGACGGCGAACGAGCTGGCTGAACTCTTGGGCTCGAACCCCGAAGAGGTCGAAGCCCTTCGACAAGCAGGCCTTATCGACCCTCATGGGGACGGCCGCTTCGACGACCTTGATCTCGTGCGGGCGCAGATCGTCAAGGAGTATCTGGACGAGGGCTATGACCCCGAGACCCTTGCGGGTGCCATCAAAGAAGCCAAAGTGGTTCCGTTTCTGGCAGATCTGATCTTCGATCAAGGGCCGCGCTATTCGGTCGAGGACGCCGCTACCAAGGCGGAGGTAAAACCGGAGCAGATCCGCGAGCTTCGTACCGCGTTGGGCCTCTCGGGCGAGTGGCTCCGCGAGCGTGACTTGGATCTTCTCGACGCATTTAGGACGTTCGAGTCCGCGGGGTTCGAATGGGAGGCAATCATCGAAGGCGCTCGCGTCTTCGGTGACTCGCTGCGACGGCTCGCAGACACGGAGGCGCGCCTCGTGCACGTGAACATCCACGAACGGCTCATCGCCGAGGGTCTCCCCGAGCGAGAGGTGAGTCGCCAAGTCTTCAGCCTCCAAGATTCGGTCGCGCCTCTACTCGACCCTTTGATCTTGCACATCCACCGCGATCATCTGCTGCGGGCGATGATCGAAGACGCTTACGTCCATCTCCTTGGCGCGAGTGACAGCGAGACGATGGGCTCAGTCGACGCAGCGGTGGCGTTCATCGACATCGCTTCGTTCACCGAAATGACACAGGAAAAAGGCGACCGTCACGTCGGTGAGCTGATCGACCGTCTGCAAGGCGTCGTCAGGCACCACGCCCTCGAGCACGGAGGCAAGTTGGTCAAGGAGATCGGCGACGCCTTCATGCTCTCCTTCCGCGACCCCGTTGAGAGCGTCCGGTTCGCACGCGCCATCTTGAACTCCGTCACGCACGACGCCGACATGCCGAAGATCCGCATCGGCATCAACTGTGGAAGCGTCATGTTCCACTCGGGCGATTACACGGGGCCGTTGTGAACCTTGCCTCGCGCGTCACGAGTGCCGCGATGGCCGGTCAGATCCTGTTCACCGAGGAGGTGGCGAAAGAAGCCGCTGAAGCCGGGATCCCCGTCGAGGAGGTCGGTTCACGTCTGTTGCGAGGGGTAGAACAGGTAACCGTCCTCTACCGGACGTCAGTCGAAGAAAGTCGTACCGATCCAACCTGCGGCAAAGAAGTGACCTCTCCTCCTGCGGCGTGGATCACTCGCGACGACGGCGAGTACTGGTTCTGCTCTGAGGGTTGCTTGAGGGATTTCTTGGTGGGCGATGCAGGAACGTGATGATTGTCTCGGCACGAGCCGCAAGTGATGTTCCGTGTCCCATCCATCACTTCGCCTCAGGCGCGTACTTCCTGTGTGCTAACGGGGAGTCAACACACAGAACTCGTTGCCATCGGGATCCGCCATGACTACCCAACTGACATCGCCCTGCCCGATGTCGATGCGCCGCGCGCCCAGGGACTCGAGTCGTCGCACTTCGGCCCCCTGATCGCCGTCGGCCGGTGGCGCGACGTCGATATGCAATCTGTTCTTACGCAGCTTCGGCCTCACCGGAGGCCCGAACGTAATGAACTGGCCGGTGCCGTCCGGAGCCCGGATCGCCGTTTCGTCGTCCCGATCCCAGATAAGCGGCCACTCGAATGCCTCGCTCCAGAAGTAGCCGACGGTTGGGGTCCCGTCGCATGTCAGCGATCCCATCAATCCGTGGTCGTCGACGAAGCTGTTGCCCGGCTCCAAGACGCAGAATTCGTTGCCTTCGGGATCGGCTAGAACGAAGTGATGGGAATCCGGGCCTTGGCCGATGTCGATGTAGCCGGCGCCGAGATCGATCAATCGTCGAACCGTAGTGCGTTGATCCTCAACCGACGTGCTCGCGAGATCGAAGTGCACCCAGTTCTTCGACGTCTTCTGATTCGGCACCGAGCCGAAGTCGAGTCGGTGAAGTGGGCCGTCCCCGCCGGTAACGCTTGTGTACTCGTCGTACTCGTTGCGCTCCCACCCGAGGGCGTCCGCCCAGAATCGAGCGAGCGCATCACGGTCATTGGCGTCGAAGGCGACAGACCAGAGTCGAACGGCCATCAAGCGTCGTAGGACTCGGGAGGTCGCATGGCGACGATCAACATACCCATCCTTTTGGGGGCCCTGAGCTACTGGCGCGCCTGGACCCTGCTTGCTTAAATGGCATAACTGAGAAAGGAGTCCTCGGCATGACGGATCAAAAGGTTGTCGTTGCGTCCGTGCAAGGCACTCCGGTCTTTCTCGATCGTGGCGCTACCGTCGAGCATGCAGCGGATCTGACGGCCAAAGCTGCAGCCGACGGGGCGCGTCTAGTCGTCTTCCCCGAGACATTCGTGCCGACGTACCCGGACTGGATCTGGCGGACCAAACCCTGGTCTCACTCTGACTGGTTCGCTCGCCTCCAGGATCAATCCGTTGTCGTTCCCTCGTTGACGACGAACCGACTTTCCGAGATTGCAAAAGACCAAAGCGTTTATCTCGTCATGGGCGTCAACGAGCGTGAATTGCATGGAGCCACCTTGTACAACACGTTGCTGTACTTCGGTCCGAACGGGGAGTTGATCGGCAAGCATCGAAAGTTGATGCCGACCGGAGCCGAAAGGCTCGTGGGGGGGATGGGCGACGGATCGACGCTCGAAGTCTTTGACACTTCATTGGGACGGATCGGGGGGCTGATCTGCTGGGAGAACTACATGCCGCTGACCCGCTATGCCTTATACGCCCAAGGGATCGAGATCTATGTTGCTCCGACCTGGGACAACAGCGACGTATGGGTGCCAACTCTTCAGCACGTCGCCAAAGAGGGGCGCATGTTCGTGATCGGCTCGACTCCATGCCTGCGCGGGTCTGATGTGCCGGATTCCCTCCCGGGTCGTGACGACGTTTACGAAGGGGACGAAGACTGGATGAGCCGAGGCAATTCCGTGATCATCGACCCGTGGGGGGAGATCCTTGCGGGCCCACTTGTCGGAAGCGAGGGCATCGTTCAGGCCGAGATAGACGTCGATGATGCTCGTCGAGCCAAACTTGAGTTTGATCCAGTAGGGCACTACTCGAGACCAGATGTCTTCGAGCTTCACGTCGATTCATCGAGACGCTTGCCGGTCCTGGATCCTCCCCCAGCCTGACCCTTCAATCTCCCTACGGGAGGAAGAGGCAGCCCCCCGCCGAATGACTCCATATGCGACGGCGAAAGGGGCGATCGGTGAGACGCGGGCTCGTGTGTGTGATGACGGCTGTGTTGCTCACGTCTCTCGCAGGAGTCGGCTCGGCCGCCGACGACCACTCGCCGAACATGCACCTCTTGGCGAATGTCCCCGTCGCCAATGCCACCGACGTCGTGTTCACCAACGACGGTTATGCGGTCTTCGTAGCCGAAGGCTCTACCCGGCCCGCAGGTCTGCACATCGTCGACGTCCACAATCCCAAGAAACCCAAGCAGGTCGGCTACTTGCCTTGCGTTGGCTCGGGTTACGACGTCGGCCTGTGGCACAACGTTGCCGTGATGAGCATCGATCAGGCCTCCGGAAATTCGTCGACTAAGAAAGACGGCTGCAACGTGCACGGCGGCGTCGGCGAAGAAGGGATCCGCTTGGTCGACATCTCGGATCGAGCTCATCCCAAAGAGATCAAGTTCCTCCCGACGCAGTGTGGCTCACACACGAACATGACGTTTGACTGGCACGGCCGTGGCCTCGTCTACGTCCAGAGTTACAACGCGTCCACAAGTGGTCCGTGCACGGACGTTCACGGGATCATCTCCGTGGTCGACATCACGGATCCCGCCAAAGCCAAAGTGGTTGCGAAACCGAGCGTCCTCCCCGCCGACGGCTGCCACGACGGAAGCATCCACGGGCACTACGCGTACATGGCCTGTTTGAGCGAAGGTCAGATCTGGGACATCAAGAATCCTTTGAAGCCAAAGGTCCTCTCGGAGATACACGACGTTCCCGACGCGATCTGGCATTCGACGGCGGTGTCGAACGACGGAAAGATCGCGGCATTCGGTTTCGAGTCGTTCCAGGAGGGCGGGGCGTCCTGCAACGGGGAAACGTCGAATGGAAAGACCGGTGCGATCTACTTCTACGACGTGTCCGATCCCGCGAATCCCAAGCAGTTGGGCTCCTTCACGCCTCCGCGACTAGTCACCGGCGTCTGCACCGCGCACAACTTCACTGTGCTGCCCGACAAGGACACGGGAGGCCACAACGTACTGGTGACCGCTTGGTACAACGCCGGAGTTATGGCGGTGAACTTCGACGATCCATCGACTCCGACCGAGCTCGCGCACTACGTCGCCCCCAACACGAGCACGTGGGACGCCAACTGGTACCGAGGCCACGTTTACGTCGGCGACTCCGGCCGCGGCTTGGACGTCTACAAGATCGACGATCTCCCAGTTCACAACTAGCTGCGGTTTCCCGAACGGGATCCCAAAAAGGGGATGGGCCGCAGGGGTCGAAACCACTCTTAGCAAGCAACGGCCGGGTCAGCTCGGCCGGCGGACGAAGGAGCAAGCGATGGCGAAACGACTGGCGGCGATGGCGCTGGTGATGATGCTGGCGGGCAGCATGTACTTGACCCTGCCCGCACGAGCGGCAGATCCGATCACCGAGATACCGGCAACCGTGCAGATCAACGATCCTCTGAACGACGCCAACTATCTCAACGACCAGAGCCTCGTGAGTGGGGTGCCCGAGGAGAACGACCAGAGCACGGCGGCCGATGCCGGCTCGGTAAGTGATCTCTTAAAGATCTGGTACACGAGTGACGCGACGACCGTATCTGTCCACATCCAAACGGAGAAGCCTCCGCCTGCAACGCAGTCGTACATCTACCGCGTGTACTCCAACCCAGGAAAAGGCTCGGTGACGTCGTCGACGCTCGGATGCTTGCGGTTCTTCGCGTTCATCCCTGGAGATGGCGGCGGATACGCGGGCGACCAGTACGCCGGCCTGCTCGACCTGTGCAATGTCGGTACGGACTACGCATCGAACGCGGTCGAGGCTCCTCTGCAGATCGACACTCTCAAGGACGGGAGTGGCGTGATGACTATCACCGTCCCGCGGTCCTATAGCCCACTCCTGGCTCCAGGTCTCAAGCTCGAGAAGCCGTTCGCGAGTGTGCGCAACCTCGTGGGCACCGGACCCGAGGGCGACGGTCAGGCGACGACCACCGACACCAACGCGCGTTGGAAGGGAACCACGCAGATCGACAACAGCAAGATCGGGACCGACTACGTGCTCCAGGACGGATCTCCAGCGTCCGGCAAGTGCCCCAAGCCCAAGACCAAGGGCAAGAAGGCGAAGCCGTGCAAGGCCAAGCCGCCGACTCCGGAGCCGAGCGCGTCACCCAGCGCGTCCCCCTCTCCCTAGCGCATCCGCGCAAGACTCAACCTTCATTAGGGGCGCCGGCGCCGGCGCCCCTAATCTTTTCTCGGTTCCGGGATGAGTTTGGCTCGGCGTGGTGAGGGCAAGTCAAGCAACATCGTGAGCGACACCGCGAGCACCGTTGGGCGCGTCCCTTCCAGGCAGCAGCTACGGCGCATGAGAGCTTTGCGGCGAGTTGGTATCAGCGTCTTGACTCTGATCGTCCTGGCGGCAGCAGTAGGTGTTTTTGGGATCCGCACGGGAACCGCGACTGCATCACAGAACGGCTATTCGATGCGCCTCGACTACCCCGCGGTCGATCGCGCAGGCCAGCCGATCCACTGGGCCCTCACGCTTCACCACGCAGGGGGATTTTCCGCTCCGATCGGCGTAGGGATCACCCAGTCTTACCTCGACCTACTTGATGTGAATGCGATCAATCCGCAACCGTCGGCCAGTCGAAACGTCGGCGATCTTGTCGTGTGGTCGTTCGCGCCGCCCCAAGGCGATGTACTTAGGGTCTCGATGGACGCATTCGTTCAACTGAATGCGCACCTAGGTGCCGACGCCGACGTCGCCGTATTGCAGAACGGGTCTCGCATGGTTGGCGTTCATTACCGGACTTGGGTCGCTCCGTGAGCGATCTTTTCTGAAGGAGGCCCTGAGTGGAAACCGTTCTGCGTGCCGCAATCATGTTCATCTTTTTGTGGTTCATCACTCGGGTCATCGGCAGGAAAGAGCTCTCCGGCATGTCCTCTTTCGACCTGGTGTTACTCGTTGTCATGGGCGACATGGTTCAGCAAGGGGTGACTCAACAGGACTCCTCGGTAACCGCTGCAGTGCTCGCCGTCACAACGATGGCTCTGATGGTGGTCGCGACGTCGTATATCTCCTTCAAGTTCAGGAAGCTCAGTCCAATCATCGAAGGGCTCCCGGCAGTAGTCGTTCGCGATGGCCAGCTCCAACGTCAGCTGCTCGACGCCGAGCGCCTGACCGAAGACGAGATCCAAGAGGCAGCGCGAGAGCAGGGGATAGGGGATCTTCGCGAGGTGGCGATCGGCCTCCTCGAAGCGGATGGCGCCTTTTCGTTCGTGACTCGCTCGGAGGCTGGAGATCGGCAGCAACGGATCCCGGAGCGCAAGCCCGAGGGATAGCTCAGCCTTTCCCCGGCGGTGCATTGTCCGATTTACGCATTTTGAGGCGCTATTTATTGCTTGGTTTGATTTTCATACGGCTCGCGTAAAGGAATCGGCCCCCGGCGTGGCGAATCTCGACGGGTCGGATCGTCTGATTCAGGCATCGCTAAGGCAAAGGGGCCCTCTACATGCGCGCGAGATCTCTCTCTTTAGGCATCGTTCTTTCAGTTTTGGGGGGCCTTTTCGTCGCTCCCGCCGGGCACGCAGCCGGGACCGCGACCAGGTACTACTTCCATGCGGTCAATGCCCCCGTGCAATCCGCTGACCTGGTCACGGGCGGCGCAACATTCGATTCGACCCCTCCGCAGTTCACCGACGACGCTTACGCGACCGACGTCCCGGAGGCCGGTAACGGAAATGGCAAGGCGGTCTACGACCCGGGTTGGACGGGAAAAGTGGACGGCCCCATCGATTCGCTGTCCCTCGATTTCTGGAGCAAAGCCACCGCTGGTGAAGCCCTGGGAGAAGTCGACTACGACGCCGTTGTATGGGTGGGCGCGACGGAGTACGACCTGCCGACCCTGACCGTGAAGAACGTCGACCCGACGGCTTTCAACGAGATCAAGGGAACGTTCACAACCATGCTGGACGCCGACGGCAACGAAGTCCCGTTGAGCATCGACCCCGCGGGCCAGGACTTATCCATCAACATCCGCGGCACGTTTGTGGTCGACGAGGCCGGCGCAACGATCGCCTACGACTCGACCGCTCATCCGTCGAACTTCACTGTCACGACCGGCGCTGCGCCCTCTCCTTCGTCTACCGCTTCCACGCCATCGCCGACACCGACTCAGACGACATCTTCTGGGGGGAGCGGCAGCCCGCAGAGCTTGAGCGGCTCGATCTCGTTCGGTCCACCCGTTGAGCTTCCCGCATCGGCGTCGTCGGGATCGTGGTCGACAACGTGCAACAACCCGTGCGGTGAGCCGTCTCTCGTACAAGCACCCGACGGCACGATGTACATCTCCACACCCCGCGCGATCGGCGGAACCAAGTCTTCGCCGGTGTGGAAGTCCACCGACCGTGGCGCAACGTGGTCCAACCCCATCTTCCCTGTCTCGACGGTGCCGGGAGGAGAAGCATTGAGCGGTGGAGACACGGAAATGGCCGTCGACGGCAACAACACTCTTTATGAAGGCGACCTGTGGTTGGGCAATGACTCGATGTTCATCACTTCCGACCAGGGGAAGACGTGGACGTCAACTCCGGTCTCCCATGATGTGGTCGACGACCGCGAGTGGGTTGTCTACAACCAGAAAGATGACGCCCTCTACGGCTGGTACGACGGCAGCAAAGGCGGTCTCGAGGTCATCCGTGCACCCCTTAACACGCCGCTCGGCTCTAAGGCTGGTCTCTTTGCCCCGCAAGAGACTGTTGCAGTTCCTGCGCGCCCGGTCTGCGTCGTCGTCGTATGCCTCAATGTTTCGACGAACGCCATCCCTAACGAGGCGAATGGTGTGCCGATCATCGAAAGGCAGGAATCTCCGGGGATCCCTGCAGTCGATCCAATAAGCGGCACCGTGTACTTCCCCTTCGGGTATCAGGTTCCCGGTAAGGGCGTCGGCATTGCAGAGACGACAGACGGGCTCAACTTCACATATGACTACGTCCCCGGGGCCGGTCACGGCGCGATAGAGGACGTCGACAACGACTTCCCCGTTGCGGCAGTCGATTCCGCCGGAACGCTGTACATAGCGTGGGTCGAGGACAAGGGCACCCCCACCAATCCCGCCTTCCACCTGTACTTCTCGTCGAAGAAGCAAGGTGGTAACTGGGTAGGCCCAACCGACGTCAGCGGTGCGATCAGCAAGACCGCGGTCTTCCCGACGATGGCTGCCGGTGCGGACGGGCGCGTTGTGCTTGGTTGGTATGGCACCGACGTCGCGGGCAACAACAACGATGAGAACGCGTTGGGGAACGCGAGTTGGAATGTATACGTCGCCGAGTCGACGAACGCTTCAAGCGCGGCTCCCACATTCGACCAGCTCGAGAACGTCGACCCGAATTTCCACACCGGGACGATCTCGACAGGTGGCCTGGGTGGAACCGCCGACAGGAGTCTGCTCGACTTCTTCACCGTCGGGATCGACAACGAGTCCGGCAACGCGGACGTCACCTACACGCGCGACAAGGGCGAGGGTACTGCCATCATGTTCGCCAAGCAGAATGGCGGCTGCGACATGCTGACGACGGACCCGTGCGCAGCACCTAGCCCAAGCCCGAGCTCGAGTTCGGCTCCTTCACCCTCGTCCAGCCCGTCGCCGACGGCTCAAGGGACGACGCTGACCTTCACGAGCAACGTCCCTGCGTCGGGTCAGTTCACCGATCAGGTGCCCCTTGGCGCTCAGTTGAAAGACTCCTCCGGCAATCCGCTGCCC
>JBHELU010000299.1:0-2864 GCA_046262955.1 Actinomycetota bacterium
GTCCAGGATCAGTGCGTCGCAGATCACGTGGCTCTTGGCGTGGTCGGCGCCCTCCTCGATCCGAACCAGGCCGCGGTATCCGGCCCGGCCCCCGTCCTTGCTGATCGACTTGGATGTGATCGCACTCTGGGTGTTGGGAGCCGCGTGGATAACCTTGCCGCCCGCATCTTGATGCTGGCCTTCGCCTGCGTAAGCGATCGACAAGATCTCACCTCGTGCGTGTTCGCCGAGCAGATACACACTCGGGTACTTCATCGTTACCTTCGAACCTAAGTTGCCGTCTACCCATTCCATGATGGCGCCGTCATAAGCGGCAGCACGCTTGGTAACGAGGTTGTACACGTTGTTCGACCAGTTCTGGATCGTCGTGTAACGGGCCCGACCATTCTTCTTGATGATGATCTCGACGACGGCAGAGTGCAGCGAATCCGAGGAGTAGATGGGGGCCGAACAGCCCTCGACGTAGTGAACCCATGAGTTCTCGTCGACGATGATCATCGTGCGCTCGAACTGACCCATGTTTTCTTGGTTGATTCGGAAGTAGGCCTGCAGCGGGATCTCGACCTCCGTGTTGGGTGGTACGTAGATGAACGAGCCACCGCTCCACACAGCGGAGTTGAGGGCCGAGAACTTGTTGTCTGCCGGCGGGATAATCGTTCCGAAGTACTGCTTGACGATGTCCTCGTGCTCACGCAGCGCCGTGTCCATGTCGGTGAACAAGATGCCGCGCCTCACAAGCTCTTCTTTGGTCTTGTGGTACACGACCTCAGATTCATATTGACTTGACACTCCACCGAGGTAGTTCTTCTCGGCTTCGGGGATTCCGAGCTTGTCCCACGTCGCCTTGATGTCCTCGGGCATGTCATCCCACGACTGCACCTTGTTCATCGGCTTGATGTAGTAGTAGATGTCGTCGAAGTCGATCCCCGACAGGTCCGCACCCCACGTCGGCATCGGCTTGCGATAGAAGATGTCGAGCGACTTGTGGCGGAACTTGCGCATCCAGTCCGGTTCGCCCTTGCGGTCAGACATCATGTCGATGACGTCATGACTCACTCCCTTTTGCGGGACCTCTGTGTAGGCGACGTCGTCGTGCCACCCGTACTTGTACGCGCCCTTTAGGGCCCGGACGGCCTCGTTCTCTTCCTGGACCTTGATGTCTTCTGCTTCGGTGGCCACGAAAACGCCTCCAGATGCGGTCGGCGGCGGAGATTCGACCCTACCAGTTAGGTGCCCCTAACTCCACCTACGGAAACTCGTTTTCCCTGCTCACAAAGGGTAACGAGCAAGGGACGGGCGATGTTCCCGGGTTCAGCTCTGAGGGCGCGTGGGGGCCGACCGGGGATCAATGGGAGGCGTGGCCAGATCGACTTCGATGTCGTCGGGAACGTCCTCGTCGTGGAATCCCGGCCCCCGATTGATTACCTGGAACGATTCGGCGTGAGCGAAGCCGTGTGCCTTGCCTTGCTCGGCCGTAAACTGGCGCACGAATCGCTCGGTCCCATCGGGGTCGCCGATCTGACTTGCGTGACAGCGGAGCGCGGCAACCTTGCGATCGATCTGTGCCGAGATATCGACTATGTGAGCACGTTCGCCGGGGCCCATGATCCACATCTCGCGCAAGCCCCGCCAGGGTTCGACACCCTCGTCCAGGAGCTCGGGGAAGTGCCCGGGCGTAGTTCCTGCGGTCAGAACCACATCCATCGATGCCTGGCCGACGGCGCGGTGGTCTGGGTGGTTCACGAACCATCCGGCGACGATCGATCCGGGGTCCATCACCAAGTAGCGATGCGGCCGAACCGTGCGAAAGACGCGAGCGATGTCACGCCTCAGATCGAGCGAATACTCGACGTAGCCGTCTCTGTAGTCCAGCCACACGATCTCTTTAGCGCCGACGACCTCGGCCGCTTCCTGCGATTCCCGTTTTCTCAGCTCCGACAGGCTCGTGCCCATCAAAGATCGATCCTGGGTGCCGGTCGAGCCGTCGGTGACGATGCAATAAGTCACCTCGGCCCCCGCATCGACCCACCCCGCGACCGTCCCCGCGCAGGCGAACTCGATGTCGTCTGGGTGAGCAGAAACGACCAGCGCTCGAAACGCCGTCAAGTCGTTGTTTGCAAGATCAACACGTCCGTCGGCGCGTGGTGTGAGACGCGATTGGGGACGTTTCCGAGCGTGAACCGCTTGGCACCCGTCATCCCGACACTTCCGACGACGATCAGGTCAACTGCTTTCTCTTTTGCAACTTTGATCAACGTATCCGCCGGAGCTCCTTCGACCGCTTTGCAGTCCGCGTCGACCCCGAACTTTGACGCGTGCTGGCCGGCCCGCTCCAAAACGTCCTGAGCCTGTGACGCGTCGGCAAGACGCCATTTGAACTCTTCGGGCGTCGACCTTGCAGTTTTCCCACTGCTCCACTGTGCTAAGGGATCCTGGGAATCAGATCGCATCCTCTTCAACTCTTCTTCAGTCGGAGGTTGATACACGGTGAGGATCGTGGGTTTGATCCCGAGTTGCTTGGCGAGGTCCGAGGCGATCTCGACCGCTCGCATCGCCGTGCCGGAGCCGTCGGCCCCAACCAGGATGCCTCGGTAGTCGCCGACATGGTCGGGAGGCGGATCCGTCTTGACGATCAGGAGGTCGGTTGAGGCGTGATGGGACACCTTGTTAGGCACGTTCCCTAGAAGGAACCTCTTCGCGCCACTCATGCCTACGCTCCCGACGACCAACAGAGCCGAGCCGACTTTCTCCGTTTGCTCGATCAATACGTCGACTGGTGGTCCCTGTTGGACGACGACCTCGGCTCCGTATTCGTCGGCCAGCTCTTGCAACGGTTCGCCGGGATCACTTCCTGCGTGAACCAG
>JBHELU010000300.1:0-12512 GCA_046262955.1 Actinomycetota bacterium
GTGTTGGAACTGGGGTTCCCCGAAGGGCCACAAAGATCCTCGTCATCGATATCAGCGCGGCGAGTTGCAGGATCGGCGGGACGGCGCTTGCGATCGTGAGCCCCCAGTCGTTGATGGACGTCAACTGCGCCAGGAGCTGCAATACGACCACCGGAAAGATGTAGAGAGCCCCGAAGATCACGATCACCGGAACCCTGACCGGCCGGGTCAGCGCGGCGCTGAGCTTCAGGGCGGCGATCGGCATCTGACGCTCGATAGCGGCCGCCGGCAGGCTCAGAGCGAAAACCCCACCCACAACGAACGCCCCCACGATCACCGCGAACAACCCCGCCACGATCATCACGAAGAACAGCAGGCTGGTCCCCACATAGCGCCAGAAGCACCGATGACGGAACGCCGCCGCCAGCCACCGATCGGCGCTCGACTCGGCAACTGCCTCGGCAGCAGCCAGGCAAGTGGATATCTGGATGTACGTCGACACCAATGCAAGGACAAGCAGCGACAGCAGCGCGCTGTTATCGGCGGTCGAAAGTCGCGACGACACGACGGTCACGAGGATGCTCAAAGCAACGAAAGTCAGGAACGGCGGCCGGGGAAGCGTACGAAGGGCCTCGACGATCTGTTGCCCCGGTCTCGGTGGCATCTGAGGCTCGGTCATCGCGGGCAATTGTCCTACGGTCCGCGCCCTCCTCGCGGGCTCTTTTCACGGCTCCTTCACGAGCGCGCTAACCCCTTGGGCGCAGAGGGCTGCATGGTAGTTTTCGCCCCGGTGTCCAGGGGTTTCGCGTGCGCGAACAACGCGGTAGGCGGGCGCCTGGCCCCCACGGATTTCACGGCAGAAGCCAACCGGTAGGGAGCGACGTCCTCAGTGCCTGAAGGGTATTTCGGCCAGTACGTGACGATCGGGATCTTTGGGATCGTCGGCGTGGTCCTCGTGGTCGGGACACTGGCGCTATCCAGCTTGCTCAGACCGGCCGTTTACGACGCCGGCAAGTACACGACTTACGAATCTGGGATCGACCCGATCGGACAGGGTTGGGCCCAGACCAACGTCCGCTACTACCTCTTCGCACTTCTGTTCGTCGTCTTCGACGTCGAGGCTGTGTTCCTTTTCCCGTGGGCCATCGTGTTCAAGGCCCTCGGCACGCAGGCGCTGATCGAGATGGCGATCTTTATCGGGATCCTGGCCATCGCCCTGCTCTATGCGATCAAGAAGCGGGTGCTCGAATGGGCGTGATCGAGAAGGTCAAGCTCCCCAAGCCGGCCGCGTGGGCCCTCAACTGGAGCCGCAAGTACTCGCTCTGGATGATGCAGTTCGGGCTCGCGTGCTGCGGCATCGAGATGGGGGCCGCGATCGCTTCGAAGTTCGACATCATCCGGTTCGGCGTCATCCCGTTCCCGGCATCGCCGCGCCAGGCAGACCTCTTGATCGTCGCCGGAACCGTCACGGACAAGATGGCGGCGCCGATCAAGCGCGTCTACGACCAGATGCCGGAGCCCAAGTACGTGATCTCGATGGGCTCGTGCGCGAACTGCGGGGGCCCGTACTGGGACTCCTATTCCGTGACAAAGGGCGTCGACCAGATCATGCCCGTCGACGTCTATGTCCCCGGATGTCCTCCGCGGCCCGAAGCATTGCTACAGGGGATCATCCGACTGCAAGAGAAGATCGCAAACGAAGACCCGTCCGAGAAGTGGAAGGGTCACTCCACCGAGATCCCACACATCCCCGAGCCCGGTCTCGCCGGAGGGGTGTGATGCCGGTCACCGAGCGTTTGACTGCTGATGATGCCGCGCAGCGTGCGTCGGCTCTACTCGGCGATCGCGCGCAGGTAACGGTCAACCATGGGCAGCTCGACATAACGACGGCGCTCGAGCAGTACGTCGGAGTTATCGATTCCCTCGCCGAAGATGTTGGTCTGCGATGCAACTTCTTCACGTTCTTGAGCGGGGTCGACCGTTCCGAGGTCGCCGACAACCCCGGCCCCCTCGAAGTTCTCGTTCACCTTTACTCGCCCGAGCATGTCGTCCACGCGAACGTGCACGTTTCGGTAGATGCAGAAGATCCGCATTGCCCGACCGTCACTCACCGGTTCGACGGTGCGCTGTGGCACGAGCGCGAGTGCCACGAGATGTTCGGCATCGTGTTCGACGGACACCCTCGGCTCGTGAACCTTCTTCTCCCCGAGGACTTCACGTCGCACCCGTTGCTCCGGTCGTTCCACCTGCCCAGCCGGCAGGTGAAGGACTGGCCGGGTGCGAAGGATCCCGAAGAAGCTGCGGCGGGAGGGCGCTGATGTCGATCATCGACGACACGCAGCCCGTCCCACAGGAAGACATCACACCCGAGCTTTCGGAAGCCCAGCTGCAGACGCAGCAGATGATCCTCAACGTCGGACCGCAGCACCCGGCGACGCACGGAGTGTTCCGACTGCTTGCAACGATTGACGGCGAGCGTTTGGTCGAGGCCGAGCCGATCATCGGGTACATGCATCGCGGCTACGAGAAATTGCTCGAGCAGCGCGACTACCGGCAGATAACCAACCTCGTCTCTCGAACCGATTGGTTGTCGGGGATCAATAACGAGCTGCCGCTTGCGATGGCCATCGAAAAGCTGATGGAGATCGAGGTCCCCGAGCGCGCGCAGTACCTGCGCGTGATCATGCTCGAGATGAACCGGATCCTGAACCACTTGATGTTCTTCGCATCTTTTGGCGCAGAGCTCGGCGCCATCACGCCGACGTTCTATGCATTCCGCGAGCGTGAAGACATCCAGTTCGCGATGGAGATGGCTACCGGGGGCCGGATGCACTTCGGTTTCTTCCGACCGGGCGGTCTGAAAGAGGACCTTCCCGCGGGCTTCCTCGACCACGCGCTGCGCGGCGTGCGTCAGGTGATCAAACGGCTTCCGGATTACGAAGACTTGTTGGTCGGCAACGAGATCTTCAAGCAGCGAACGATCGGCATCGGGGTCCTGTCCCAAGAGCACGTGCTCTCCTACGGAGTCACCGGGCCCATCGCTCGTGGATCCGACCTCGACTTCGACGTTCGCAAGGACGAGCCGTATCTCGTTTACGACCATTTCCACTTCGACGTTTCCTCGGCCCCCAACGGCGACTGCTTCGACCGCTTCTGGGTGCTGGTCCACGAAGTTGTCGAGTCGGCCAAGATCGTCGAGCAAGCGATCGAGGGTCTTCCGGCCGGGCAATTCATGGGCAAAGTGCCCCGTGTCGTCCAGGCTCCGCCCGGTGAGGTCTACGTCCGGACCGAGAACCCACTCGGCGAGCTCGGCATGTATCTGATCTCGGACGGCGATCGCAAGCCCTATCGCCTGAAGCTCCGCACGCCGTCGTATTCGAACGTGTCTGCGCTGCCTGCGGTGCTCAGAGGCACGCTGGTAGCCGACATGATTGCCATCCTTGGCTCGTTCTTCTTCGTCCTCGGAGACATCGATCGCTGATGCATCACATCTTTGCGGGCGGAGCTTTGTTCAGCAGCATCCATCTGAATCCGTGGGTCATCTTGGCGATCAAGGTCCTCGTCATTCTGAGCTTCGTTCCGGTTGCGGCTCTGACCGGGGGCTACGCGCTCCACAAGGTGATGGCTCACTTGCAGCACCGCGTCGGGCCGATGTACGCGGGCGCTTTTCACGGTTGGGCGCAGACGCTCGCCGACGGCATCAAGTTCATCTACAAGGAGGACGTCATCCCGGCGGCGGCCGACAAACGCGTCTTCAAACTGGCGCCGATCCTGGTTTTCGTTCCGATCTTGATGCTGTATCTGGTGATCCCCGTCGACAAACGCTTGGTCGTCGAGAATATCGACGTCGGCGTCTTCTATCTGCTGGCGGTGGGCTCGGTATCGACGATCGGCGTTCTGATGGCGGGCTGGTCGTCGGCCAACAAGTACTCGCTGATAGGCGCGTTGAGAGCTGCAGGGCAGCTGCTCGCCTACGAGCTACCGATCGTTCTGACAGTTGCGGCGGTTGCGATGTACGCCGGAACGTTGTCGGTTACCGGGATCGTCGAGAAGCAGCACTGGCCGTTGATCATCTGGCCGCCGGGACTCGGACTGATCGCGTTCCTGATCTTCTTTGCGGGAGCCACAGCCGAGATGACCGTGCCCCCGTTCGACATGCCGATCGCAGAATCCGAGATCATCACCGGTGCGTTCACGGAGTACACGGGGATGCGGTTCATCTTCAGCGTGTTCTTCGCCGAGATGGGCCACATGATCGCGTTCAGTGGAATCGCGACCGCGCTGTTCCTCGGGGGCTACCGCCCGATCGTTCCCATACCGGGACTCGACAAGATCCCGGGCCTGATCTGGTTCTTCGCGAAGACCAGTTTCGTCGTGTTCTTGTTCCTGTGGGTGCGACCGACCTTCCCGCGGTTAAGGGAAGACCAACTGCAGCGATTCGCTTGGAAAGTATTGATCCCGCTGTCGCTGGCTCTCGTGCTTGGGATGGGCGCATGGGTGCTGTACGCATGAGGGAGAAATAAAGGTGTCGACGACCGACCTCGAGAAGCTCAAGCAGGCGCGCCGGTTCGGCGTCGGCATCGGGCTGCTCAAAGGCTTGGGCGTAACACTCAAGCACCTCTTCAAGCACAACACAGTCATCCAGTACCCGGACGTAAAACAAGACCTGCCCGCTCGCTCACGCGGCGTCATCGCTCTGAAAGAAGAGAACTGCACGGTCTGCATGCTGTGCTCGCGCGAATGCCCGGACTGGTGCATCTACATCGACTCGCACAAAGAAACCCTTCCTCCCAAGCGCGAGGGTGGCCGACCGCGTAAGCGCAACGTGCTCGATCGCTTCGCCATCGACTACGCGCTGTGCATGTACTGCGGGATCTGCGTCGAGGTGTGCCCTTACGACGCTCTGTTCTGGAGCCGTGAGTTCGAGTATTCCGAATACGACATCCGGCAGCTGACACACGAGAAAGAGAAGCTGTCGGACTGGATGGCGTCGGTATTGCCGCCGCCTCCGCTCGAGGTCGGCGCGTTGCTGCCGGGCCAGGAAGACGGTGCTGCTGCGGCGAAACCTGCAGTGCCGCCGGCTGCCGCGAAGCCCGCATCGACTCCGCAAGCAACGGTCGAAGCATCCGGTGCCCGGCCCCCGACAACGACTTCATCCGCGGTAGAGACCAGGCCTCAGCAAGCCGAAGCCGCTCCCAAAGCCGGATCGGCAGCGACCGAAGCAGCGCGGCCCGCGGCATCTGTTCCCACCCAGGAGCGCGATCAAGCGGCGCAGAAACCGACCACCGAGACGTCAGAAGCTCCCGTCGAACAACCTGCGGTGATGGCCGATGAGACGAAGCAAACAGGCGCGCCCGCCGCCCCGGCCGACACTCCGAAGGCTGCCGAACCCGCGGCCGCCGCGACGACTTCTCCATCCGAGTCGGAGACGGCAGCCCCGGGACCGAACGTGCAGGTTCCTCACGAAGCTCCTCGTCCCGTCGCGCTCGAGAGGACCGAAGATCCCGAAGAGGTGTACCGGCAAGTACTCGAAGAGCAACGCGCGAAAGGCTCGTCACCGCAAGTTGCCGAGGCTCGCGCCAAGGTCGCGCGCGTCAAAGCCGAACGCGGCATCAAGCGCGGGCCCACGCCGGTTCACGTCGAGCATCCGGTGCCGAGTGCTCCCGTTCCCGGAGAAGAGATCCCGGCTACACCGAGTGGTGCACCCGAAGCGGAGGCGCCTCAGCCCGAGCAAGGTCCGGTAGCACCGGAGGAGCCCGAAGAGACGGGGGGCTCCGATGGCTGAGACCTGGCAGCAAGTCGTCTTCTGGATGCTCGGGATCGCGATGGCTTTCGCGGCCCTGCGGGTCGTGACCAGTAGCAACGTCGTGCACGCTGCGCTCTACCTGGTTGCCACTTTGATGGGGGCTGCCGGTCTCTACGTTCTGCTGCTCGCGGAGTTCGTGGCGTGGGTTCAGGTACTGGTCTATGTAGGCGCGGTCGTCGTCTTGATGCTGTTTGGGTTGATGATGACTCGAGCGCCGATCGGCAAGGCGAATTTCGACAACAACCAGAGGCTGCTCGCCGCTCTATGTGCCGGCGCGCTGTTCGGAACGATGACCTGGATCATGGTCACGGCCTTCAAGGGCCAGCGACTCACGCTCGCGCACACCGAAGGAACGAAGACGGCGACGATCGGAAGCGCGATCTTCTCGTCCTACGTGTGGCCGTTCGAAGTGGTGTCGGTCCTCTTGCTCGCAGCACTTGTCGGGTCCGTCGTGATCGCCAGGCGGGATTCTTAATGCCGGTTTCTTTCTTTCTCGTGCTGTCGGCTCTGATCTTCTCGATCGGCGTTTATGGCGTGCTGGCGCGGAACAACGCAGTGCTGGTCCTGCTGTCGATCGAACTGATGTTGAACTCCGTGAACATCAACCTGGTGGCGTTTGCCGCCATGTTCAAGACGGAAGGTGTGGCCGGGCTGGTCTTTGCCCTCTTCGTGATTGCTGTGGCCGCGGCCGAGGTGGGCGTCGGACTTGCGATCGTGATCCTCATCTTCAGGAATCGACAGGACGTCGATGTGGACGAGTTGTCCTTGATGAAATGGTGACGCCGTGAACGTTGCTGCCGAGGCGATCAAAGCCGGTTCGATAAGCCGGGTCATGTGGCTGGTGCCGCTGCTTCCTACGGTCTCGTTCGTGCTGATCCTGTTCCTGGGCAAGAAAACGCGCAGCCACGGGCATGCCATTGGGATCGCTGCGATTGCGGCGGCATGGCTCGTTTCGATGATCGGGTTCCTGAACCTTGTCGGCACCCACATCGCTGTCCAACGTTCGTGGACCTGGTTCACGCTCGGCGGCGGCTTCAAGCTGCAGTTCGGCATGAGCTACGACTTCTTGTGCGCGGTCATGTTCGTGGTCGTGACCAGCATCTCGCTGTTGGTGCAGATCTATTCGACCGGCTATATGCACGACGACAGCCGTTACACGTGGTTCTACGCGGTCCTCTCCCTGTTCACAGCGTCGATGTTGTTCCTCGTCATCGCGAACAACCTGCTACAGATGCTGGTCGGCTGGGAGGGCGTCGGGGTGTGCTCGTACCTACTGATCGGGCACTACTGGGAGGAGAAAGAGAATTCCTCCGCCGCCATGAAGGCGTTCATCACCACACGTGTTGGCGACATCGGCTTCATGTTCGGGATCTTCGTCCTATTCATCGCGGGGCATACGTTCAACATCCAGATCCTCAATCACGCTGCTGCATCAGGCCAGCTCTCACAAACGGTCCTTACTGCTGGAGCGCTGCTCCTATTCTGCGGCGCCGTCGGCAAGTCGGCTCAGTTCCCGTTGCATGTGTGGCTGCCGGATGCCATGGCAGGCCCAACGCCGGTGTCCGCTTTGATCCACGCGGCAACGATGGTCGTGGCCGGCATCTATCTGGTAGCGAGAATGTTCCTCGTCTTCCAGAACGCGCACGCTGCGCTGGACGTGGTGGCGATCATCGCCTCGATAACGATGGTGATCGCGGCGGGGCTTGCTTGTGTTCAGGACGACATCAAACGTGTGCTTGCCTATTCCACGATCTCGCAACTCGGATACATGATGGCTGCCCTGGGGGTGGGTGCTTACACCGCAGCGATCTTCCACTTGTTCACGCACGCGTTCTTCAAGGCTCTGCTGTTCCTGGGAGCAGGCTCACTTATCCACTCGGTGCATTCGAACAACATGTCGGACATGGGAGGCCTAAGGAAGTACATGCCTCACACGTTCAAGACGTTCATCATCGGTTCCGCCGCGCTCGCTGGGATCTTCCCGCTGGCTGGGTTCTTCTCGAAAGACGAGATCATCGGAGAAGCCCTTCGCGCTGCCAATACAGGCACTCAGGCAACGGCGTGGATCGTCTTTGTCTCTGCGATCCTGACGGCATTCCTGACGGCCGTATACATGGGCCGCGCGTGTATCAAGACCTTCTGGGGTGAGTACCGCGGCCACGGGACGCCGCACGAGAGCCCGGGATCGATGGTCACCCCGTTGTGGGTCCTGGCGATCGCAACGATCGGCGCCGGCTTCGTCGGCTTCCCTGTGATCGGTCCCTTCAAGAACTGGGTCAACGTCCCGGGCGAGGAGCATCCCGGCTTCTCGTTGGGCTACAACATCCTCCTTCCGGTGATCTCGGTTGGCATCGCCCTAGTCGGGGTCTGGCTCGCATGGCAGCTCTTCCAAAAGAAGAGGTGGCAGGTCGATCTGCTGGGGGGCCCGTTCGCGTGGGTCTACCGCTTCATCGAGAACAAGTACTACCTGGACGACATCTACTTCGGCTTCATCGTGAAACCGATCCAGTACACGATTTCCAAGGCGACCTACTGGACCAATCAACACATCCTCGACGGCGCGGTCAACAGCGCCGGGAAGGGTGCGATCGCCTTGGGCGAGTTCACTTACGACGACGTCGATCAACAAGTCGTCGACTTCGCCGTGAACGGAGCAGCAGGGATCACTGGTCTCACCGGTGGGCTGCTCAAGTACATCCAGTCAGGAAACATCCAGCGTTATGCGGCGATCCTGTTCGCAGCGACCGCCGTGTTCGTCGCCGTGCTGGCGATCACTCAGATATAGGAGGGGGCAGGACTCTATGGAGTGGGTCGATACCTGGGGCGTCAGTCTGGCGACGTTCCTGCCGATCGTCGGCGCGATCGTTATCTTGTTCTGGCCTTCCGCACAAGAAAAAGCGATCAAGGCGATAGCAACCTTGTTCGCGGGCTTGGCCCTGGTTGCCGGGATCCTGATGTTGTTCCGGTTTGACTATTCGAGGGCCGGCGATATCCAACTCGGTGGCAGCTACCGGTGGATCCCACAGATATCGGCGCGCTACCACATCGGCGTGGATGGGTTGTCGTTGCCACTGCTCGAGCTGTCGTTGCTCGTGTGCTTCTTGTGCATGATCTATCTGTGGTGGCACGTTCCCGATCCCGGGAAGCCTAAAGCTCTGTTCGCGCTGGTGCTGTTGCTCGAGACCGGGATGAACGGGTCGTTCATCGCACTCGACTTGATCCTGTTCTTCATCTTCTGGGAGGCGGTGCTTGTCCCGATGTACTTCATCATCGGGATCTGGGGCGGCCCGCGCCGGCAGTACGCGTCGGTGAAGTTCTTCCTCTACACGTTGTTCGGTTCGATCTTCATGTTGTTGGGCTTCCTGGCTCTGTACTTCCAGGCGTACACCTTCGACATGATCGCGTTGCGGAACCTGCACGGGGCGGGCTTCACCGAACTGTTCCAGAACATCGCTTTCTTAGGGCTATTCCTGGGCTTCGCGATCAAGGTCCCGATGTGGCCGTTCCACACGTGGTTGCCCGACGCCCATACCGAAGCGCCGACCGTCGGTTCCGTGTTGCTGGCGGCGATCTTGCTGAAGATGGGCACGTACGGCTTCATCCGAATCGCGATTCCGATCCTGCCGCAGGCTGCGGTGAACTACGCGCCGATCATCGGTGTGCTGGCCGTGATCGCGATCATCTACGGCGCGCTGTGCTGTCTTGCGCAAACCGACTTGAAACGCCTGATCGCGTTCTCGAGCGTCGGGCACATGGGTTTCGTGATGCTTGGCATCTCGACGCTCACTCAAACCGGCATCAACGGCGCGGTGTTCGGCATGGTGGCACACGGGCTCATCACCGGGATGCTCTTCTTCCTTGCGGGATCGATCCACGAGCGCTACCACACGCGCGAGATCGCAAGCCTGGGCGGTGTGCTCCAACAGATACCGAAGTTCGGAACGATCTTCAGCTATGCGGCGATCGCGTCCCTTGGTCTTCCCGGCCTGGCCGGATTCTGGGGTGAAGTGCTTGCTCTGCTAGGTGCCTACCATCCGGCCGCCGGCCTGAGCGTGCCGCTGTTCCGCACCCTGATGGTGTTCGGGGGCATCGGCACGGTGCTTACTGCCGGGTACCTGTTGTGGACGGTCCAGAGGGTCAACCTGGGCCGCATCCCCGAGAAGTTCGCTGCCAGCCCGATCGGTGACGTCGCGACCCTCGAGTGGGTAGCGTGGGCCCCTCTACTGCTGTTGATCATCGTTGCAGGGTTCTATCCAGCACTGGTGCTCCACACGACGAGCCAGGCGGTCTCGCACCTAGTGGGGATCTTCACGTGATGCCATGCATCTAGCTCAGGGCACCACCTTCCATCTGGTCAATTCGCCGGTCGACTGGCACGCGATCTCACCGGAGCTCGTCCTGGCGGGCGCGGCATTCTTCGTGCTGATCGCCGATCTGTTCTTGCCCGACGATGCAAAGTGGCTCGCGATGCCGCTGTCTGCGGCGGGGATATTCGGAACTCTCGCAGCAGTCGTGTCGCTGATCGGTGGGGGAGATCGGTCGACGCTATCCGGCGCTTATCAGATCAACGGGTTCGCGCTTCTGTTCAAAGGCCTGTTCTGCGTCATCGGGCTGATAGTGCTGGCGATCTCGTTCCACTACTTCCGATCGGGCAGGTATCCACAGGGTGAGTACTACTTCTTGTTGCTGAGCTCGCTGTTGGGCGGCGTGGTCATGGCCTCCGCCCGGGATCTGATCTCTATCTTCATTGCGATCGAGCTGATCAGCGTGCCTGCGTTCATCCTTGCAGGACTTCGAAAAGGCGACGCTCGATCCAACGAGGCTGCCCTCAAGTTCTTCTTGTTCGGCGTCCTATCGACGGCGCTGATGTTGTACGGGATGTCGTTGATCTATGGCGTCACCGGTCAGACGCAGCTTGACGCCATCCGCCATGCCCTCGCAACCGTTGGGGACAAACCGATCGTCGCCCTCTCTGTCTTCTTTGTCGTCGTGGGGTTCGCGTTCAAGATCTCGGCCGTTCCGTTCCACTTCTGGGCTCCCGATACGTACGAAGGGGCTCCCTCACCCGTCGCCGCGTTCTTGTCGACGGCTTCGAAGATCGGCGGATTCGTCGGTCTCTTGATACTGATGTTCGTTGCATTCCCCGGCGTATCGGACACGTGGCGTCCTGCATTTGCGGTTCTCGCGGTGCTGACGATGACAGTTGGAAACCTGATCGCACTGCGACAGCGCAACATCATCCGCCTGCTCGCTTACTCGGGGATCGCGCAATCCGGTTATGTGTTGGTAGCGCTGGCTCTCGTGAAACCGGGGGCCGCAACGAATGCGCAAGCCCTGAAGTCCGCGTTGATCTATCTCGCGATCTATGGGGTCATGGACCTCGGTGCGTTCGCGGCGGCGATCGGTTTCGCTCGGCGCGGCGGCTCGTACTTCATCGACGACTACTCCGGCCTGTGGCAACGGAGCCCTGCGCTCGCGACGATGCTCGCTGCGTTCCTGATCTCGTTGGCAGGCGCTCCGCCAATGGCTGGGTTGTGGGCGAAGCTCTTCGTCTTCCTCGCGGCGATCGACGCGCACGTTTACTGGCTTGCCGTGGTGATGGGCGTGAACTCCGTGATCGCTGCGTGGTACTACCTCGCCGTCGTGAAGCGGATGTTCTTCGACGCTCCCGAAGCGACCGATACCGTCGAGGTCCCTTACCTATTGCGGGCCGCGATGGGGGCAGTGGTGCTCGCTCTGTTCGCTGTGTTCGTCTACCCCCAGATCATCACGGCGCTCGCATCGCATTCGGTCCTGTGACTAGCCGAAACCACCCAGATGGGCCATAGGCGGGCTTAAAAGGGACAAATAGGGTTGTTTTTGCCGGTCTCAGGCGGCGCGCGCCCCAGAACAGGCGTTACGCGACCGGCGGCGAATCGTTTGTCTTAGAGTGTTTGCCCGGCGACGTTGCGAAGCCGGGCGGTGGAGTCAGGAATGCGGGTGAGGGTCTCAACGTGCGCAAGGTAGCCCGGATCGCTCTGGGAGTCGTGGTCGCTATGACCGCGGCCAGCTTCAGTGTGTGGCCGAGTGCTCACGCGTCCTCCTCGAGTGGCGGCAAAGGGATCGGTCAGATCATCCCGACGCCCACCGTTCCCGACGTGGTTCCACACAGCCCCAAGCCGACCTCTCCTTCTCCTACTCCCTCGGCAACTCCGGGTTCAGGTGGCGGCAACGGTGGCGGCGGCAACGGCAATGGCGGCGGCAACGGAGGCAACGGATCGAACGGCTCAGGCAACAACCACAAAGGCAACGGATCCAATAAGGGCAACAAGACGGGCAAAGGCAATAGGAAAACCGGTAAGGGAGGCAAGCTCGGTAAGAAGCACAAGGGTGGCGGACTCGGTCACCCCAAGGGCTACCTGCAAGTTCCGGGCGCGTGGACGACCGACAAGCTCGTTGCGATCGCGGCTCAGCTCCGCGCACTGGGCGTCCCGCAAGACGAAATCGTCCAGCGCGTTTACATCCCGTTCATCCTTGCCGGTCCGGCAGACTGGATCGACTCGTGGCACTACCCGCGTTACGGCCCGGCCCCGGGCGAGGTTCGTCTCCACTTGGGTCAGGACGTCTTCTGCCGTTACGGCGAGCCTGTGCTCGCAACCGAGCCGGGTCGGATCGAGTACGACTCGGGTGGGCTGGGCGGAAACATCGCGCGGCTCTACCGATCGGACGGCAGCTACTGGTACTACGC
>JBHELU010000301.1:0-7428 GCA_046262955.1 Actinomycetota bacterium
TCGTCGACCATCGGTTCCGGCGGCGGGTAAGGAGACTCGTTCGTGTTCATCCGGAAGCGCGCCGGCCGTTGCGGGGAAACGTAAGGAGCGACCCCCGAGAGATCGCGGCGCACGCCCAGGCGCGCTTTGGGAGGGGTCATCGCTCCGGGTCGAGCCGCAACGTCACCGCTCGCGAATGCGCCCGCAGTCCTTCTGCCTGGGCAAGCGCTTCGACATGAGGTGCAAGCCGCTCCAGCGCAGGGCGCTCGAGATCGCACACGTAGATCGTTTTCGTGAAGTCGCGCACGCTCAGTCCAGAAGCCCATCGCGCCGTGCCTGAACTGGGCAGGACATGGTCGGTGCCTGCGACGTAATCCCCCACCGATACCGGCGAGTAGGGGCCGACGAAAACGGCACCGGCATTCCTTATAGAAGGGAGCACGGCACGGGCCCCTTCGAACAACAGCTCGAGGTGCTCCGCCGCGAATGCATTAGCAGTCTCGATCGCATGGTCGCGGTCACGTACGAGAACCGCTCGCCCTCCTTCTATAAGAGCGTTCTCGACGTCATCAGTGCGTTCGTGCGTCTGGACCGCTGCCTCGAGAGCAGTGTCCACCTGCTCGATGAGCTCCTCGGACCAGGTGATCAAGACGTGGGTGCCAAGCGGACCATGCTCTGCCTGCGCGATCAGATCGGCGGCTATCACTGCCGGGGTCGCGTTCTCGTCGGCGATGATCGCGATCTCGGTCGGTCCGGCTTCGGAATCGATCCCCACCCAGCCTTGGACCATGCGCTTTGCTCTGGTCACAAAGATGTTTCCGGGGCCGACGATCTTGTCGACCGGGCGGACCGTGGAGGTGCCATAGGCAAGGGCCGCGATCGCTTGAGCTCCGCCCATCCGGTACACCTCGGTGATCCCGGCAACCGAGCATGCCGCCAAAACCGGCTCGGCGATCTCGCCGTGGGGGCCGGGCGGAGATGCGATCGCAAGGCCTTCGACGCCGGCCACCTGGGCCGGCACGGCCGCCATGATCACGCTAGAGGGATAAGCGGCCCGGCCTCCCGGCACGTAGATACCGACCCGCCTCAGGGGCCGGACCAGCTCGCCGATCGATTCATCCGGCGACTCCTCGCGCCACTCCGTTTCGAACTGACGCTCGCAGGTGCGGCGCAGGCGGGCCGCCATGACTTCGAGAGCGTCGATCAGCTCGGGGGGCACCAACTTCACCGCGGCCGCCAGCTCGTCGGGGTCGACCGGGATGCGGTCCGCCGTCAAGTCAGCCTTGTCGAATGTCTGCGTGTAATGGAGCACGGCCTCGTCTCCCCGCAGCCTTACGTCATCGACGATGGCGCGTACCGCATCTTCGGGATCGCCGCCACCCGACAGCGCTCTGGGGCGCGCGATGTGTACCGGAGTTCTCTGGTCGCGCCCATCGATCAGCTCGAGCATGGGCCAAGTGTGCCCTAGGAGGACCAGGAAGGCCGCGAAGGGTCGAGGAACTAGGAGGCGACTAGGGCAGCGGGTCCTAGGACTGCTTTCAGTTCGGCGAACAGGCCGTTGCGAGTGTCGACCGCGAACTCCGAGCCCAGACGCAGGACGGTGGTTGCCTCGTTGCGTGCGAGGTGGAGGAACACCTGTGTCGACCCCGGGTGGGCGCTGAGTATCTCTTTGAGATGGTCGACCACCTTGGGGGTGCATGCGTCGAGCTCGAGATTGATCACGAGAGGATGCTCGGCCCCCAGTTTCGGTTCGGCTATCTCCATAGCAATGAGCTTCACGGAATCGTCACGCGCGTCGCGATCCACCCGCCCTTTGATCAAAAGGATCGTGTCCGGACGCAGTAGCGCAGCGAACTGTTCCTGCACTTTGGGGAACACCACGGTTTCGACGTTCGAACCCGAGAGGTCTTCGAGGTCGAGCAGCACCATCAGGTCGCCTCGGCGAGTCAGCTTCTTTCTCAAACCGGCGACGATCCCTCCGCACGCAACAACTTCACCAGGAGAACGGTCGGCAAGGCCCGCGATGGAGCAGTCCGTCATCCGAGCCAGCAAGCCTTCGACGCCGAGCAACGGGTGATCCGATACGAACAGGCCGAGCATCTCTTTCTCGAGCGACAGCAGTAACGCTTTGGGAAACTCCTCGATCCCGATCGGCACGTCGTGATCTACGGACGGGTCTGCGTCGAAGAATCCGAACTGACCGACAGCCTGTTGACGACGCGTGATCACGATGCCCCCACAGATCTCTTCGAACGCGTCGAGCAGCCCCTTGCGAGTGTGACCCAATGCCTCGAACGCGCCGGCCCTTATCAAGGACTCCACCGTCTTCTTGTTCAGACAGCTGTAGTCGACCTTTCGGCAGAAGTCATGGAACGAAGTGAAATCGCCTTCCTGCGTCCGGGCTTCGACGATCTTCTCGACCACCCCTTCGCCGACACCGCGGACGGCCGACAATCCGAATCGAATCGAATCGCCCACCGGAGTGAAGTCGCGATCGGACGAGTTGACGTCGGGTAGGAGCACGGGGATACGCATCTTGCGCGACATGTGCAGGTACTTGGGTTTGTCGTCCTTGCGATCCTTCACCGACGTAAGCAAAGCCGTCATGTATTCGACCGGGTAGTGCGCTTTCAGCCACGCCGTCTGGTACGCGATGTACGCGTAGCAAGCCGCATGCGCTCGGTTGAACGAGTAATCGGCGAACCGCTCGATCAAGCTCCATAGGTGAAGCGCTTGTTTCTCGGTCGCGCCGCTGTCGATACAGCCTTTGATGAACTTCGGCTGCTCGTTCGCCATGATCTTGCGGTCTTTCTTTCCGATCGCCTTGCGAACGAGATCGGCTTCGCCCGGTGTGTAGCCGGCGAGCTTCTGCAGGGTGAGCACGATCTGTTCCTGGAAGACCAGGACTCCATACGTTTCCTTCGTGAGGTCTTCGAGAGCCGGGTGCAGATACTCGATCTTGTCGGCGTCGTTCATACGCTCGATATAGGTCGGGATCTGATCCATCGGCCCGGGCCTGTACAGCGCATTCATCGCCATGATGTGCTCGAAGCGAGTGGGCTTCAGCTGCACCAGATAGCGTCGCATGCCCTCCGACTCGAGCTGGAAGATCCCGTCGGTCTCGCCCCGCGAGAGCATCTCGTAGACCGCAGGGTCGTCCAGGGTCAGGTTGTCTACGTCGACCTCTTCGCCTTGATTGGCGCGTATGTAGTCGAGGCACAGCTCGATCACCGTCAAGTTGCGGAGACCGAGGAAGTCCATCTTGAGAAGACCCAGCTTCTCGATCCCTTTCATGTCGAATTGAGTGACGACCTCGCCGTGATCTCCACGTTTGAGCGGAAGATGCTCGACGAGGGGGTCGCGGCCGATCACGACGCCGGCCGCATGGATGCCTGCCGACCTCTTGAGGTTCTCGACCCTCAGCGCAGTGTCGATGATCGTCTTGGCCGCGCCACCGGCTTCGTACGCGTCACTCAGCTCCGGCGAAGTCTCCAGAGCGCTTTCGAGGCCGGAGTCGCGGCCCATGATCAAGGGTGGATACATCTTGGTGAGGCGATCGCCTTCTGAATAAGGGAAACCGAGAACTCGGGCGGCATCTTTGATCGCTTGTTTCCCTTTGATCGTGCCGTAGGTGACGATCTGTGCCACATGGTCGGTGCCGTATTTCTCGCACACGTAACGGATCACATCGCCGCGACGGCGCTCGTCGAAGTCGATGTCGATGTCCGGCATCGCGATCCGTTCGGGGTTCAGGAACCGTTCGAACATCAAGTCGTAGCGCAGCTGATCGAGCTCGGTGATGCTGAGTGCATAAGAGACGACCGAACCTGCCGCGCTGCCGCGGCCTGGACCTACCCTGATCCCCTGACCCTTGGCCCAATTGACGAAGTCCGAGACGATCAAGAAGTAACCCGCGAAGCCCATGTCGGCGATGACTTTCAACTCGTAAGCGGCGCGCTCCCGCGCGTCTGCACCGTCGGCTCCGTAACGTTTTCTTATGCCGCCCTCGACCAGCTCGGCGAGGTAACCGTCGAGCGTCTTCCCGTCGGGGACCTGGTATCGCGGAAGAAGCAGATTGCCGAGCTGGATCGTCACGTTGCAGCGCTCCGCCACCTCGAGCGTCGTCTCACACGATCCGGGCCATGACGCGAACTTCTCGGCCATCTCGGCCGGCGTCTTCAGATAGAACTCATCCGAATCGAACTTGAAACGGTTCGGGTCGGAGAGCTCGGTCCCGGTGTTGATGCACAGAAGGACGTCGTGACCGGGAGCATCGTCCTTATGCGTGTAGTGAGAGTCGTTGGTGCAAACCCAAGGGATCCCGAGCTCTTTTCCCATCTTGACCAGCTCATCGTTCAGCGGTCTCTGAACGGGGATGCCGTGGTCTTGAAGCTCTAGGTAGAAACGGTCGCCGAAAACCTCGCGGTACCACGCGGCTTTCCGTCGAGCTCCTGCAAGGTCCCCGGCAACGATGCGCTTGGGGATCTCGGCCGACAGGCAACCGGACAAGCAGATGACGCCTTCCGAGTACTCGGCGAGGATCTCGTGGTCGGCCCGCGGCCAGTAGTGGAGACCCTCGAGCCATGCCTTGCTCGAGAGCTTGATCAGGTTCTTGTAGCCGGCGTCGTCGGACGCAAGCAGAGTGAGGTGGAAGGTCTTGTCGCCGTTCTCGCGCTGGGCGGGCTTGTCGCGGCGGTTGCCTTCGAAGAGATAGCCCTCGATGCCCAGGATCGGCTTGACCGAAGTCTTTAGGCCGGTCGTGTAGAACTCGAGGGCCCCGTACATGACCCCGTGGTCGGTGATGGCGCATGCGGGCATCTCTGCGGATTCCGCTGCCTCGAAGAGCTCTGGGATCCGGCTTGCTCCGTCAAGCATCGAGTACTCGGTGTGAGCATGAAGATGGACGAAGCTCACGACTGAAGTTCCCCCTAACAGACGGCTCGGGCGCTCGATGATGGGTGCCCGGAGCCCGAAATTACAAGACTGTTCTTTATCGCTCGCGGGAGTACCCCGCGTCAAGCAACGCACTAAGAATGCCTAGAGAAAGAGCCTCTCGCAGAGGCCCTGAGCACAACAACTCCCAAAACCTGTGGGTTCGCTGTTAATTCAGGTCCGCAGCATCGAGCGCCGCCTGGAGATCGGGGGGCAACGGGTCTTCGACCTCGATCGTCCGGCCCCCGTCGGGGTGCGGGAAAGCAAGCTTGGAAGCGTGCAGGAAAGGCCGAACCAGCCCCAGTGCCCGAGCGTCGTCGGACATCCCCCCATAGGTCCGGTCGCCCAGTACCGGGTGACCGATGTGGGACAGGTGGACGCGGATCTGATGGGTGCGGCCCGTCTCCAAGGTCACCTCGAGCAGTGCATAGTGCTGGTCGGTCGCCACCGTCCGGTAGTGGGTGACCGAGGGCCTTCCGCCGGCCACGACTGCCATCTTGGTGCGGTTCACGTTGTGCCGCCCGATAGGAGCATCCACGGACCCCGACGGTGACGGCGCACCCCGAACCAAGGCCAGATAGGTACGCGTGACCCGCCGGGCAGCCAGAGCATCCACAAGAAACCTCTGCGCGTCGTCGTCTTTCGCGACCAACAGCAACCCAGACGTGTCCTTGTCGAGGCGATGGACGATCCCCGGTCGCATCGATCCCGCTCCGGCCAGTGGTTCCCCAGTCGACAGCAACGCATTCACGAGCGTTCCCGAGGCATGTCCGCGAGCAGGGTGCGTTACCAGCCCGGGCGGCTTCGACACGACGAGCACTCGCTCATCCGAATACCGGATCGCGATCGGGATGTCTTGGGGTTGTGGGTCGTCGAGCTCGTCAGGAGGGATCGTCCCGCCGACCGATTGCCCCACCTCGAGCCGGAAAGATGCTCGGACCTCTTCACCGTCGACCGTCACGCCTCCCGACTTCAGCGCCCGCTGAGCCCGGGTCCGGGTGACCTGTGCCTCTCGAGCAAGAACGACGTCGATCCTGGCCCCCGCATCTTGCTCGGTAACCACGAAAGAGATCACTTCGCGTCGGGACGAGAGACGAAGCTGGCGATCAATAGCAGCGCTATCCCGGTGACGATGCATGCATCGGCCACGTTGAAGACGGGCCAGACGTGGAGGTCGATGAAGTCGACGACCTTGCCGTTCAGATCTCTGAACAAACGGTCGGCCACGTTCCCAAGACCCCCACCGAGCATCATGCCGAGCGGCACGACCAACGCGGGCCGGCTCAGACGCCTGACCCAGAAGAACACCAGTCCGACCACCGCGAGGCTGGCGGCCACGAAGACGCCCGGCAAGCCTTGAAGGATGCCGAACGCGCCCCCCGAATTCAGAGTCAGTCTCAGCGTCAGCGCGCCGTGGATGAGATCGACGGGCCCATCGGACAGGCGATCGACCGCCAGCGTCTTAGTTATCTGGTCGGCGGCGATGACGACGATCGCAACAGCGGCCAGCCATAGATAACGACTTGCAAGTTGCGAACGGGATGTGGTCGGAAGGCCTTCGGACACATCCACGATGAGATTGCCCGGTAAGGGGCCCGCACACCCCTAGCGGGCGCGCTCCTCGCGGCGCTTACAGTCGAGGCACAGCAACGCGTAGGGGAGCTCCTTCAGCCGCGCGGCGTCGATGGGTCGTCCGCACCGCTCGCAGGTTCCATACGTTCCTTCATCGATGCGACCGATCGCGCGAGTCATCTGATCGATGAGGTCGTAGATGTTGTTGCGGATCGAAAGGTCACGTTCGCGCTCGAACGTCGCGGTGCCGGCATCGGCGAAGTCTTCGTCTAGACCAACCTCACCGGTGATCTCTGACTGAGTCGAATCGAATGAGTCCTCTTCGAGCTCCTCCTGGCGAGTCTGAAGCTCGGCACGCTTCTCCTCGAGCCCGGCGCGGATGGCTTTGAGCTGGGCCGCATCGAACTTCGCGGGACGAACGGGCCGGGGCTTGGGACCGCGCTGCTGCGGGGATCTAACGGTGGCGTTGGACGGCCGGGTCGCTCCCGTACGGCTGGAGGTGCGTGATGCCTTGGCCGGAGTCTTCTTGACGGTCGGCTTCTTTGCCGCAGTCTTCTTCGGAGCAGCTTTCGCGGCGGTTTTCTTGGCAGCCGGTTTTTTCGCCGTCGACTTCTTCGAAGTGGACTTGGCCGCGGTCTTCTTGACGGTCGGCTTCTTTGCCGTGGATCTCTTCGACGTTGCCGAGCTCTTCTTTGACGTCTTCGATGACTGCGACGTCTTCTTCGCGGAAGTCTTCTTGGAAGCCTTCGACGAACCAGATGACCTGCCGGCAGAGGTCTTTTTAGGCGCCATAGGGCGCAGCACGATAGCACAAGGGTACGGGTGCCAATACCGCCTAAAGCCCGCCGTCGAAGCGCTCGCGCAGACCCTTAAAGTTTGGAGGTGCCCGGCTCGAAATACCGCCCCGTCGATCCGCACGTCTCGTTCCCCGAGATGGAGCGTGAG
>JBHELU010000302.1:0-4476 GCA_046262955.1 Actinomycetota bacterium
CCGCTGTCCGCTCTCCCTGCGGTTCGACCCCCGAGAAAGCGAACCGGGCACGTCCCGTGAGCCCCGGCGGGATGCGGTCGTCGAGCAACAAGAGGGGAGTGGTCGCTCGACCGACGTTCGTCAATCGGATCCGGATCGTCACCGAGCGGCCCGCGCCGACGCGCTGTGGAGCGACCGAACGCTCGGCCTCGATCTCGTGGCGACCGAAGCGAACGACGATGACGGCGATGACTGCTAGGGCAACGAGTGCCAACCCCATGGCGGCGAGCGCCCTGACCGCGATCAGCTCTCCCGCGACAAGAAGGCACAGGCCTGTCGCCGCGACGAGCCAGCCGCGGGACGTGGGCACCTAACTAGGCCTGTTCGCGCGCCGGGATCGGTACGCGGCCGATCAGCCCGTTGAGGACCTCTTCCGAGGTTGCTCCGCGCATCTGAGCTTCCGGTGACAGAAGGATCCGGTGTGCGAGGACCGGGACGGCGAGGTCTTGGATGTCGTCCGGCACGACGTAGTCGCGGCCTCTGCTTGCGGCCAGTGCCCGGCTGGCACGCAATAGATAGAGAGATGCGCGTGGGCTCGCGCCTAGGTACACGTCGGGGAGGTCACGAGTGGTCTCGGTCAATTCGACTATGTAGTGCTTGAGCGTGGGAGCCACATGCACGGCCCGAGCCATATCGATCAGCGCTTCCACCTCTTTCGAGTCCGCCACGGGATGCAGTTGCTCCAGCGCGGGCTCGTGTCCATGCCGGTCGAGCATCTCGAGCTCCGACGAGCGACCCGGGTAGCCAACCGATAGTCGCATCATGAAGCGGTCGAGCTGCGACTCGGGAAGCGGGTACGTGCCTTCGTGCTCGATCGGGTTCTGAGTGGCGATGACCATGAACGGCCGCTCCAGGACGTGTGTTTCGCCGTCCACTGTTACCTGCCGTTCCTCCATGCACTCGAGAAGGGCCGACTGGGTTTTTGGGGAGGCTCTATTGATCTCGTCACCGAGGCAGATGTTGGAGAACACGGCCCCCGGCTTGAACTCGAAGGCTCCCGTTGCCCGATCCCAGACGTTCACACCGGTGACGTCGGTGGGGAGTAGGTCGGGCGTGAACTGGATCCGGCGCCACGTGCAGTCGATCGATTTGGCCAGCGCCTTTGCGAGCATGGTCTTTCCAACTCCGGGCACGTCCTCCAACAGGACGTGGCCCTCGGCCAGCAGCGTGACCAGCGCCAGTCGGACGACTTCGTCCTTGCCCTGGATGACCTTGTCGATGTTCTCCGCGATGCGGCTGAAGGTCTTTTCGAAGCCGTCGGGCTGCAAGGGTCCTTCGGTCACGAGCCCTCCTCAGAAACATGAACAAACGTGTGGAAACGACGGATGAGCAAGCGTACTGCTATCTCTTATACGGTCCATCCTCCGGATCGGTTCGGCGCAATGGTTCTGGCCAAGCGTTCCGGGTGCAGCACACATCGACTAGGTGCGTATCGGGAGGTGCGATGGCAGGGTGGGGTGACGATCCCGAACTGGAACGTCTGCGAGGTCTGATCGACGACGGGTGGAAGGTCGTCGATATCGTCGAGGACCCGAACGCGGCCGGGGGCCCGTCCGACACGGTGAAGCTCGAGAAGGACGGGGAGACCACCGAGTGCACCTCGGACCATCTCGCATTCCATAGGTACGTCGAAGGCCTGCGCGAAGAGGGCTGATCTCGCCTTCTCGTCCTTCTGTGTCATCTGAAGGTCGATATTCGATCTTCACGTGACACAGAAAGACCTTCTGCCTTCTGCCCTCAGCTCCCGACGGCTCGGGCTCCGTGGCCCGCCCGTTGCTGAGCGAAGGTGGCCTCGGGATCCATGGCAGAGGGGTCGCCTGCGAAGAAGATCCCGAACTTGAAGGCGGCGGCGCCGATCGTTCCCAGCGCGCCTGCGAGGCGGCGGACCTTCGGCGATCTCTTCGACAACAGCGACGCGGCCGCCCCCGCAACCGCGCTGGTGCGGGCGATCTTCAGCAAGACCTTCGGTCGCTCCGAATCCAAGGCTCGGCCCACTTCGGGAACGGAGCGTGCTTTGCGCTCCGCCACCATTCCCGTGATCGACTCGCCCACCTTCGCGAGGACGGCGAACCGTCTCACGATCGCCGCGTCTTTGTCGGAAAGGTCAGTCAGCTCGAGCAGCGATGCAGCCGACGTTGCCGCCGACGCAACGAACGCTCCCGGGAGCGCGGCCCCCATCTCCTGCCATACCGGAACGGCGGTGTTGGCAAGAAGCACACCCGGGTAGCCGGTTATCGGTAGTGCCAGGACCCCTGCGGAGACAGCGGCTGCATCGCCCAACGCCCCACTAGAGATCGCGGAGAAGCCTGCGGCCGGCGTTGCTGTAGCAAGCAACCAGGAACCGACGTTCAGCGGTGACGACGGCCGAAAGACCCGCAACATGTTGAGGAAGCGCGAGGGCCGGCCGAGGTCGTACACCAACAGCGCGCTGCCCACGCCAAGGCCCGTTAGAGCGATCCAACGACATTTGCGAACTAGACACTCGACCTCGTCCCCACCGGCGGCCCGGGTCGCGGCCCCTAGAGTCGCCGCGGCAGCCCCTGCGCCCCCGACAACGAAGTAAGCCGGCACCGCCCAGATCCACACGGGCTTCTTGAGAACCGGCCGGCCGTAGTACCCCTTGCCTTCATTGGTTGAGCTCATCGCTTGCGCGCGCCAAGCGCGGATACGGCGGCTCCGAGGGCCAGGCCGATGCATGCAAGCGCCATGGATGACCAGGCCCGTGCCGCCTTCTTGGTCGGAACCACCGGATCGGGAGGGAGGTTGTAGACCTCCGGCTCATCGACCAGCAGGAAGAAGGCGTTCAGCCCTTCCGTGCCCGGCTGCGACGCGGCATCTGCGCCGTAGAGGTAAGCCTCGTCTACACCGCGATCGTGAAGCTCCTCGACGCGCGCATGAGCTTTCTCTTTCAGATCGTCGAGCTCGCCGAAAAGGATCGAATCGGTGGGGCATGCCTTTGCACATGCCGGCTCCATCCCGTCCTGCAGGCGGTCGTAGCACAGCGTGCACTTCCAAGCCCTGCCGTCGTCCTCGCTTCGCTCGATGACACCGAACGGGCACCCGACGACGCAGTAGCCGCACCCGTTGCAGATGTCCGGCTGCACATAGACGGAATCGAATTCGGTGCGGACTATCGCCCCCGTCGGGCACGCTTCGAGGCATCCGGCCCGCTGGCAGTGCTTGCAGACATCGGACATCAGCAACCAGGAGAACTGGCCGAGCCCACTTTCTTGACCAGACAGGGAAACGGGACGCTCGATGAACGCCACGTGACGCCACGTCGAAGCCGAAAGATCTACGGTGTTGTCGTAGGACATTCCGGTGAAGAGCAAGCCGTCGTCGGGCAACTGATTCCACTGTTTGCACGCGACCTCGCAGGCCTTGCATCCGATGCATACCGTCGTGTCGGTGAAGAAACCTTTAGCCATGGGCACGTCCACTCACGTCTGCTGTCCCTCTTGAGCCTCGGTTGCTTCGATCCCGTGCGAGCCCACCTTGCGATCCCGTACATGGGGGAGGTCCCGATCGACGTCAGATGACGCCGGCACCGCGGCGAGTGGGCCGCTGGTCACTGCCCGGCGCATCTTCGAACGCCGGCCCGCCTCGATGTTGCCGGTCAGCGCTTTCGATTCCTGGATCGAGACGTTCGGATCGGCGACGAACGAGATGAGCTCGTTCACGGCGTCGCCTCTAGACAGTCCCTTACTGCCCCAGTGATAGGGGAGCCCTATCTGATGGATCGTCCGGCCCTTGATCTTCAGCGACGGGATGCGCCGCGAGACAAGGACGCGGGCCTCGATCTCGCCGCGCGCCGTGGTGATCGTCGCCCACCCACCGTTTGTCAGGTCCCGTTCCGCGGCAAGCTCGGGCGAGACCTCACAGAACATCTCCGGTTGCAGCTCGGATAGCCACGAGAGCCACCGTGTCATGCCGCCCGCGGTGTGGTGCTCGGTGAGCCGGTACGTCGTGATCGCGTACGGGAATCTCTCGTCTGCAAAACCTCGGTGGTAGGGATTGTCACGTCGATCCCATTGCATCCGCGCAGGGTTGCAGTTCTGTCCGTAAAGGATGTTCTCGACGACAGACTCCTGTGGTTCGTAATGTGTCGGTAGCGGGCCGTCCAAGAGTCCCGTCGGGGCAAACAGCCACCCCTTGCCGTCGGCTTGCATGATGAAGGGGTCGGTCCCCGAGATCGTGTCGATGCCGGATGCGTTCTCGTCCGGTCGATAGTCGGGCGGCCTGTCGGGGATGAAATCCGGCACGTCTTCGCCCGCCCACTTGCCCGCTTCGGCATCCCACCACACGTAGCGCTTGCGCTCGGACCATGGATTGCCCTCCGGGTCGGCCGAGGCGCGGTTGTACATGAGCCTTCGGTTCGCCGGCCACGCCCATGCCCACTCGGGCGCGACCCACGATTGCTCCGTGCCCGGCTTACGC
>JBHELU010000303.1:0-4175 GCA_046262955.1 Actinomycetota bacterium
GTGCCGCGACAGCTGATCGACGCACGCGTCGGCCCCGAGGTGGTCCGGGAAGAGGCGCTCAAAGATGCCTTGCCCGGCTTCTATCGCGACGCGGTCACCGCTGAGGATCTCCAGCCCATCGCCCCGCCCGAGATCGAGGTCCTCGAGTTCGAGACCGGCAACCCTCTTGTTTTCGAGGCGACCGTCGATCTGCGCCCTGAGATCTCGATCCCCCATCTGTCGACCCTCGCCGTGGAGCTTCCCTCCGCGGAAGTGACCGACGAGGACGTCACCGAGCAACTCGATCGACTCCATGACCGTTTTGCCGAGCTGGAGACGGTGTCTCGAGACGCCCGGCGCGGCGATTACGTGTTGATCGACGTCAAGGGTCACAAACACGACCAGCCGGTAGAGGGAGCGGGGGCGCCGGATCTCCTTTACGAGGTCGGCTCCCGCACGGGACCCGCAAAGCTGGACGACGAGTTAGAGGGCAACCGGGCCGGGGCCATATTGCGCTTCAACGATGTGATCTCAAATGAAGAGGGCGAGGACGAGATCTCCTTCACCGTCCTCTTGAAAGAGGTAAAGGCAAAGAAGCTTCCGGCGCTGGACGATGAGTTCGCCAAAACCGCCGGCGAGTTCGACACTCTCGACGAGCTCAAGAGCGACCTCCGAGACCGCTTGAAAGAGGTCAAGGCGGGGGCGGCAGCCGAAGAGCTACGCGCTCGAACCCTGAACGTGCTCCTCGACGCCGTTCGATTGGAATCACCTGAGAAATTGGTCGAATCCGAATTCGAGCATCGCCTGGAGCACTTCGAAGAAGACTTGAAGAAGGCGGGCCTGTCTATTGCCGATTACGAACGCGCTTCGCAGTCGACGGAGCTCGAGATCCGCAGAGATATCCGCGAGCAGGCCGCACGCTCGGTGGCCGCCGAGCTGGTCCTAGAAGAGATCGCACGGCATGAAGAGATAGATGTGACCGAAGAGGACATCGGTCGTGAAGTTGCCTATCTCGCTGCACGTTTGCAGAGAGACCCCCAGGATGTGGCCGAAGAAGTAGTCAAAAGCGGTCGATTGAGCGCTCTAGCTGCCGATATCATGCGCAGGAAGGCCCTGGATCACGTCGTCGACAGCATCACCGTCCCCGGCCGCACCGCAGACGAGACGGCCGAGGTGGAGGGAAATCCGTAGATGAACAACGACACCTACCGCAACTATCTGGTTCCGATGGTCGTCGAGCAGACGAACAGGGGCGAGCGCGCGTTCGACATCTACTCGCGGCTCCTGAAAGAGCGGATCATCATGCTCGGGACGCCGGTGGACGATCAGGTGGCCAACCTGATCGTCGCTCAATTGATCCATCTCGAATCCGAGGATCCCGAGAAGGACATCTCCCTTTACATCAACTCGCCGGGCGGGATGGTCTACGCGGGAATGGCTATCTACGACACCATGCAGTTCATCAAGCCCGATGTCTCAACCGTTTGTGTCGGAATGGCGATGTCGATGGGCGCGATCTTGCTTTGCGGGGGCGCGGCCAAGAAGCGCTTCGCTCTTCCGAATGCAAAGATCATGATCCACCAGGGATCCGCCGGGTTCCAAGGGACTCCGGCGGACATCGACATCCAGGCGCGCGAGGTTCTGTCACTAAGGCGCCGGATGGCCGAGATCCTCGCGGAGCACACCGGCAAGCCGGTCGACCAGGTCGAGAAAGACATCGATCGGGACCGCTTCATGACCGCCGACGACGCAAAGGCCTATGGAATAATCGACGACGTCTTCACCACCCGAAAGGCCGCAGAGCTGGTCACAGGTGATGGCTCGTTGCCTCCGGGTGAGCCTGGTCGTGTTGCCAGGGAAGAACTCGACGCTTCTCCTGCGAAGCTCGAGGAGGAGTAGGGGGGAGTACGCGTGCCGAAGTTCGGTGACGGCGGTGACCTGCTGAAGTGTTCGTTCTGCGGGAAGTCGCAAAAGCAGGTCAAGAAGCTCATCGCGGGACCGGGCGTGTACATCTGCGACGAGTGCATCGACCTGTGCAACGAGATCATCGAAGAAGAGCTCGCCGAGACTCCTGAGCTCAAGCTCGAAGACCTTCCGAAGCCCAAAGAGATCTACGACTTCCTGAACGACTACATCGTCGGTCAGGAGCAGGCCAAGAAGGTCCTTTCGGTCGCGGTCTACAACCACTACAAGCGCATCCAAGTTGGCGCTCGCCAAGAAGGTGACGTCGAGCTAGCGAAGTCGAACATCATCTTGCTCGGCCCAACCGGCTGCGGCAAGACGTTGCTTGCGCAAACGCTCGCGCGGATGTTGAACGTCCCGTTCGCGATCGCGGACGCGACCGCTCTTACCGAGGCCGGTTACGTCGGTGAAGACGTCGAGAACATCTTGCTGAAGCTGATCCAGGCTGCCGACTACGACGTCAAGCGGGCCGAGACCGGGATCATCTACATCGACGAGGTCGACAAGATCGCGCGTAAGTCGGAGAACCCGTCGATCACGCGTGACGTCTCGGGTGAAGGCGTGCAGCAGGCTCTGCTGAAGATCCTGGAAGGAACGACGGCGAGCGTTCCTCCGCAGGGGGGCCGGAAGCATCCTCATCAGGAGTTCATCCAGATCGACACGACCAACGTCTTGTTCATCTGCGGTGGTGCTTTCGCCGGCCTCGAGAAGATCATCGAAAGCCGCATCGGCCGTAAAGGGATCGGCTTCGGGGCAGACGTCCGCAAGATGGAGGAGAAAGATCTCGGCGCGATCCTGGCCCACGTTCTCCCCGAGGATCTTTTGAAGTATGGGTTGATCCCCGAGTTCATCGGTCGCCTTCCCGTGATAACTCACGTCCACAACCTGGACCGTCCTGCGCTCGTGAAGATCCTGACGGAGCCGAAGAATGCGTTGATCAGGCAATACAAGAAATTCTTCGAGTTCGACGGTGTCGAGCTGGACTTCACGGAGGACGCGCTCGAGGCGGTGGCCGAGCAATCGATGCTGCGGGGCACGGGAGCCCGTGGGCTTCGGGCGATCCTCGAAGAGGTTCTGCTGAACGTCATGTACGACCTCCCAAGCCGGGAAGACGTTGGCAAGTGCATGATCACGCGCGAAGTGGTGCTCGAGAAGGTGAACCCAACGCTCGTACCCCGGGCGAAGGAGCGAGCCGAACGGCCGGCTCGCGGCGAGCGCTCCGCTTAATTCCACCCTCGCTTTCTTTTCGTCCCAGACGCTGTTATTCGTCACGTCAGACGGAAAGAACCGCTCCTCCAATCGTCTCTGAGGTTTCCTGATGCGTTCAAAGAGGTTGATAGTTGCTGCAATCGTGCTGGTCGTGATCGGCGCGGTCGGCGCCTTCGCCTATCGCCTCTACTTGAATCCGGCCCGCGACACTGCGATCGACCTCGTCCCCTCGGACGCCGTCGTCTACGGAAGCCTTTTCCTGTCGCCGTCGACGCACCAGAAGCAAGCCTTGGGTGCTTTGTTGAAGCATTTCCCTCAGGCGAGCACTCCCGAATTAGCGAAGAGCGAGCTCGAGCGCCTTCTCGATGGTGCCCTCGCCTCGAACGGCATCGACTTCACGCATGACGTCGAGCCGTGGATAGGAAGACAGGTCGCGTTCTTTATAGAGACCGGCGGATCGGACCCCCCAGCGGACGCACTTCTCATCGCTACTCGAGACCCGGACGCGGCGAACACATCGCTCGCCAAGGCCGCGGATGCGATGAGTGGGCCCGAGCCGTCACACCTCAGTTATCGAGGCATCGATTACATCTCAACCTCGGAGTCCGCGGCCGGGGTCGTAGGAAACTTCGCCGTTGTCGCGAGCTCATCACAGGAATTCGAGAACGTCGTCACCGCGCACGACGGAATGTCCCTCGGTGACCGGAAGGTGTTCCAAGAAGCGATAGCCCCTCTACCGCACGACCGCGTAGGAACTCTTTACTTCGACACGTCACGGATCGCGAGTCTTTCGACGGGTGCTGCCGGAAGCGCATCTCCTCCGCCCGCACCTAGCTTGTTCGAGTCGCTTCCGCCGATCGCAGTCGGGGCGTTCCTGAGATCTGATTCGATCGTCTTTGATGTCGCCATCCAGCGTTCCGGCAGCCCATCGAATCCCTCGCTGCCCAAGCTGCTCGGCGACTTGCCGTCGAACACGTGGGCTGCGCTAGAGATCCCGAGCTTGGGCCAAGGGGTAGCCCGTGGAT
>JBHELU010000304.1:0-10190 GCA_046262955.1 Actinomycetota bacterium
GCGTGCGACGCGCGGTAGAGGATCACGGCGAGGGGGCCGGGTCTCGTGAGCACCATCTGCACCGCGCGCGCCACCGACGCTGAGCCCGCGCTCGTCCCCGCTGGCGATAGCACCCGCTCCATGTCGCCGAGCAATCCCTTCTTGGAAGGGGTTGGAGATGTCACCACGCCCACCTGCTCGGTGCGATCAGTTGATCGGCCTCTTTGGGCCCCCACGAACCTTGGGGATAGATGTGAAGAGGAGGCGGGTTCTCGAGGATGGCCGAGATGATCTCCCACGAGCGCCCGATGCCGTCGGCGCGATTGAACAGAGTTCGGTCACCCAGCAGGGCGTCGTGGATCAAGCGCTCGTAAGCCTCGATCAACTCGGAGCCGAACGACGACTCGTAATCGAATGTCATCTGGGCCGCATCGAGATCGATCTTCGGACCCGGCACCTTCGCGAGGAACCTCACACTGATGCCTTCGTCCGGCCCTAGGCGCAACGTCAAACAGTTCTGGTTCAGTTTTCGTGCGTCCTCGTCGTTGAAGAGGTCGCGCCGAGGGGGCCGGAAACTGAACGACGCCGACGAGTAGCTCTGCTTCAGGCATTTGCCCGTCCTCATGTAGAACGGAACGCCTTCCCACCGCTCGTTGTCGACGAACGCACGAGCGGCGACGAACGTCTCGGTGTCGGAGTCGGGTGAAACACCCTCCGCCTCCCGATAGCCCTCGTACTGACCGCGCACCACATCTGCCGGATTAAGTGGACGGATCGCACGCAGCGCTGCTTCCTTCGCATCCCCAACGGCATCCGCGTCGAAGGCGGCCGGTGGTTCCATCGCGATGAACGTCAGCACCTGGAACAGATGAGTCACGACCATGTCGCGCAGAGCGCCGACCTTCTCGTAGAAACCTGCACGCGTGCCGATGCTCAACGTCTCCGGCACATCAATCGTCACGCAGTCGAGATGGTGCCTGTTCCACACCGGCTCGAACATCCCGTTCGCAAAACGAAGTGCAAGGATGTTCTGCACGGTCTCCTTCCCAAGGAAGTGATCGATCAGATAGATCTGATCGTGTTCGAGAACGCTGCGGATCCGGCCATTCAGTTGTTGAAACGACTCGAGATCGAGTCCAAAGGGCTTCTCATAGACGACGCGCGCGCCTTCTGCCAGACCGCAGGCACCCAACCCCTCGGTTATGGGAGCGAACGCAACGGGCGGCACGGCTAAGTAGAAGAGTCGTTCGACCCCGGCCCCCATTTCCTTTTCCGCTGTAGCTACCGCGTCGTGCAACGGTGTTGTATCGGCCGGGGTGAATTCGTGCGAGACGTAACTGAGCCTGCGTGCGAATGGTCCCCATGCATCGTCTGTCGCGGGAGCTCTGCCGAACTCTTTCACAGCATCTCGAGCGAATTGCCGGAACTCGTCGTCCGACAGCTCGCTCCGGGAATTGCCGACGATGCGGTAGTCGGCGGGCATCAAGCCCTCTTGATCGAGGTGGAACAGCGACGGCAGCAGTTTTCGCCGAGCAAGATCACCGTTTGCACCGAACACGACGATCACATGGTTCGGCGGGGTCAATGTTTCCGTCACGAACGGGCCCACTCGGAAAACGTGCGCCACGATGTGCGAGCAACCGGTCTCCCCGCATCTGCGAGAGCCTGTGCGTCGCCCGCGGCTTGCGCTCTGATCAACCGCGCGAACCCGTACTCGGCCCCCGGGATCTCTTCGTCCGTCATCGGATCGTCGAGGATCACGAGGGCGCGCACGTGCGGTGACCCACCCTTCTGGAGCTGCCCAGTCGAGTGGAGGTAGCGCGGGCCGAAGCCGCTCATGGTGGCCAACCCCCGGTCGACGAGCTTCTCGCGCGCGGCGTCCACAACAGCCTGCGTTTCGGTGGAGCGGGGCGCGAACGCGGCGAGCACTGCCAGGTCTCCTTCGACCGCATCGGCAAACAATTCTGTGGGGTCTTCGTCGTCCCAGGAGATGTCGCCCTTCGATTCGAGAACTTCCCGAGTCGCTCGCTTGGCCGCTTCAACATTCGGCTGATCGAACGCGTTGATGTCCAACATCGAACCGGCAACCGCCACGGCGAACTCCCAGACGAACATGAGCTCGCCGATCGCGCTTCTGTCGGGCACAGTGAAAGAGATCGTCGGATGGCCCGCCTTCTCCAGGTCGGCCATCAAGTCATCCGAAAAGTCATCCTCATCGAGCTTCAACTGCACGAAGACTCGATCGACGCCGTAACGATCTGCTGAGACAAGAGGCTCTCCCACAACGGGAACGACGCCGGTGCCCTTCTTGCCGGTGGATTCCGCGATCAGTTGCTCGACCCACTCGCCGAACGAAGCGATCTCCTTCCCGACCAGGAACGTCACCTTGTCGCGGCCCCCTTTCGCCAACCGCGACAGGGCCGCACCGATATCGAGACCCGGATTGTCTTCGGCGGGAATCTCGGCCCCGCACACCGCAGCAGCCTCGCGCGCCATCTCGAGCAGCTTGTCTACGTCTGCGCCGATCAACACCGCCGGAACGAGGCCGAAGAAGGAAAGCGCCGAATACCGGCCGCCGATGTCGGGTGGGTTCAACCACGTGTCGGCGAAGCCCTCGCGTTTCGCGAGCTCGGCGAGGGACGTCCCCGGATCGGTGATCGCCATGAAGTGCGAGCCGTCGTCGATGCGGGCCCGGAAGAATCTGTACAACGACATCGTTTCGATCGTTCCGCCCGACTTGCTCGACACCAAGAAAAGGCTGCGCTCGAGATCCAGCGACTTTGCTACCGAGGCGATCTGCAGTGGATGGGTCGAATCGAGCACGGTGAGGCGCGGGTGACCGGGAGCCGAGCCGAACGTGTTCGAGAACACCTCGGGGGCCAGGCTCGACCCGCCCATCCCAAGCAGTACAAGGTCCTTTACGCCGTCGGATCTCACTCGTTCGGCAGCCGCCTTCAGGCGGTCGGTCTCTGAAGCCATCGAGAACGGAAGGTCGAGCCAACCGAGCCGGTTGGCGGGGTCGTCCTCCCCAGGCGCCCACGCCGATGGGTCACGAGCCCAGATTCGTCCGGCCAGGTCGCTAGGGGGCGATTCGTCGACCCCGCTGATACGCCACATGACCCCTGCCCTCCTCGCTGGATTGTGCTGATTTGCTGCAGCTTGCCACGGCGATTGCCCAAGGTTGTTTACCCGGGCCCACCGCGGACGACATACTGCTAGGTCGAGCGGACGGTGGGACCCTCCGCCACACTGATCGATCCCAGGAGGTCAAGTGAAGCGCAAGCTAACTGCAGTTCTGTGCACATCGCTGATGGTGCTGGCGGCGTGCGGCGGCTCGTCCTCCGGTTCGTCCGGGGCGAAGGACGATTTCTTCAAAGCCATCGACAATCTCAAGGGCTCGGGCCAGACGATCACGCTGTCGCTCGACTCAACGGCCGCGTCGCTCCAGGCACTAGCTCAGGACAGCGACAACCCGCTACCGGCGGACGCGGCCCAGAAGATCCTCGATTCATCGTTCTCGATATCCACCAACGGAGCGAGTGATCCGAGCCAAGCACAACTTCAGGTCGTGCTGAATGTCGCCGGCTCGGACGACGTCGAGATCAGATACGTGGACCAGATCCTCTACATCAGAGCCGACGTCCACTCCTTGTTGTCTACATTCGGTCAGGACCCGTCCGAGGCCGACGCGATCGCGCAGCAAGCAGCCGCTTCCGGATACAGCTTCGTCGGCTCACTCATCCAGGGAAAGTGGATCGCGCTCGAAGGGCTCGCTCAACTGGCACAGACTCTCGGGGGGGCATCGCCGGCCGCCTCGACCGGACAACTGGGTGAGATCCAAAGCAAGCTGCTCGATGCCATCAAGAATGCCGCGACGGTTAGCGACGAAGGAAGTGATTCGGTCGGAGAGCACCTCGTCGCGACGTTCCCGCTTCGTGACCTCGCAAGCAAACTGATCGACTCGCTGAAGTCGATCAACCCGGCAGCCGCCCAGACCGCACCCGACCTGTCGAAAGTGCCCGACAAAGACGTGAAGCTGGACGCATGGGTCAAGGACGACAAGCTCGTGCAGCTCGAGTTCGACTTCCTACAGATCAACGACCTGGTTAGCAGCGACTCGGACAAGCTGCCGTCCGGCGTCGACAAGCTCGCCCTGAAGATCGAGCTCGCGCCGTTCTCGGGCTCGGTGGATGCTCCATCCGGCGCGGTCAAGGTCGACCTCCAGCAGCTCCTCCAGACCGTCATGGGGGGCCTCGGAGGTCTGGGGGGCACCGGTAGCTCGTCGAGCTCCGGCAGTTCTTCGAACGGATCGGCGGCGTTCTGCAAAGCGCTGAAAGCCCAGCCCCCGTCGGTGCAGAAACAGTTCAAGGACCAGTGCCCAAACCTCTGACCGGTCCCGGGGCTCCGACGCAGACATCCGCTCTGCGGACCTCGCTCCGCTCTTCGTAAGCGACCCACGCGCGCCTGCGGCGGGCTCTTCGGGGTCGCTTAATGCGAAAGGGTCCGCTTCGGGATGCCCGTCGCCGTCGCCCCTCACCCGGGCGTTAGGTTGGATGGGCCTTAGCAACGCGTGACTGGAGGTTCGATGCCGGGGACTGACACGTTCGGCTCGAGAGGGAAATTAGCTAGCGCCGGAGGCGATCTCACTTACTACCGGCTCCCGGCTCTGGCGTCCGCGCACCTCGCCGAGCTCGACAAGATCCCGGCCACGGTAAAGATCCTGCTCGAGAACCTGCTTCGGTTCTCCGGAACACCGTTCGTGTCCGATGACGACGTTGCAGCGCTGGCGGTGTGGGGGCAGAAGCCGGTCGACGAGCGCGAGTTCTCGTTCTCTCCAGCCCGAGTCATCCTTCAGGACTTCACAGGTGTACCCACGGTGGTGGACCTCGCCGCGATGCGCTCGGCGATGCAGCGGGGTGGAGGCGATCCTTCGAAGGTCGATCCGTTGGTCCCCGTGGATCTGGTGATCGACCACTCAGTCCAGGTCGATGCCTATGCGAGTGAGCGCGCGTTCTCCTTCAACGTCGATCGCGAGTACGAGCGCAACCACGAGCGCTATTCGCTCCTTCGGTGGGCCCAGCAAGCCTTCAACGGTTTCCGCGTCGTGCCCCCAGGGATGGGAATCGTCCATCAGGTGAATCTCGAGCACATCGCGAAAGTCGTGCAGGTTCTGGACGGCGACATCGCAGTGCCCGACACGCTGGTCGGCACCGATTCGCACACGACGATGATCAACGGCCTCGGCGTTCTCGGTTGGGGCGTCGGCGGGATCGAAGCCGAGGCAGCGATGCTCGGCCAGCCGGTTCCGCTTGGAGCTCCGCAAGTCGTGGGATTCAAGATGATCGGGTCTTTGAACACGGGCGTCACTGCTACCGACTTGGTGCTCACCGTTACCGAGATGCTTCGACATCATGGTGTCGTCGGAAAGTTCGTCGAGTTCTACGGTCACGGCCTGTCGAGTCTCAGCGTCGCCGATCGAGCAACGCTTTCGAACATGTCTCCCGAGTACGGCGCGACGGCTGCTCTGTTCCCGGTCGATGCGCAGACGCTCGATTACATGCGACTAACCGCGCGTAGCGAAGACTTGATCGATCTCGTAGAGCGATATGCAAAAGAGCAAACGATCTTTCGCACGGACGAGACTCCGGATCCCGAGTTCTCCGAAGCGCTCGAGCTCGATCTCTCGACCGTCGTCCCGAGTCTTGCGGGGCCTCGCAGACCTCAGGACCGCGTGCCTTTGGAAGGCGTGTGGCAGAGCTTCACCGACATCTACGAGGGTAAGGACACGAACCATGGCGTGCAGATCCAGATCGGCCGCTTCGTGGGCGAAGGCGGAGACTCGCAGCTCTACGCGAGCGGTGGTTACGACTCCTCTCCCGACGACAACCACATCCAGAATGTGGAGCTGCACAACGGGGACGTCGTCATCGCTGCGATAACCAGTTGCACAAACACCTCGAATCCTTCGGTGATGCTGGCCGCGGCTCTCGTTGCGAAGAAAGCCGTCGAGAAGGGGCTCCAGACCAAGCCTTGGGTGAAGACCTCCATGGCGCCGGGTTCACGCGTCGTTACCAAGTACCTCGAGGGATCCGGCTTACTCGGTTATCTAGAGGAGCTCGGATTCAACGTCGTCGGCTACGGGTGCACGACTTGCATAGGGAACTCGGGACCGCTTCCCGAGCCGGTCGCCGACGCGATCGACTCGAACGACCTGGCAGTCGTGTCCGTCCTCTCCGGCAATCGCAACTTCGAGGGCCGCATCCACCCCCAGGTCAAAGCGAGTTACTTGGGCTCGCCACCCCTTGTAGGTGCTTATGCCGTAGCGGGCTCGGCAAACATCGACATGGCTTCCGACCCGATCGGCACCGATACCGACGGCAACGACGTCTACCTGAAAGACCTGTGGCCCACGCCGGAAGAAGTCGCCGACGCGATGTCTTCGGTAAAGGCTGAGCTCTTCACCGAGGAGTACGCCCGGGTCTTCGAAGGAGACGAACGGTGGCGCGACCTGCCTTCGCCGGAAGGTGCGTTGTACGAGTGGGATCCGGAGTCGACCTACGTGAGGGAACCGCCGTTCTTCACCGAACTGTCGGAGGATCCCGAACCGATCTCGGACATCTCGGAAGCGCGGGTTCTCGCGCTAGTCGGTGACTCGATCACCACCGACCACATCTCACCGGCCGGTTCTATCCCGCCGGCATCTCCCGCAGGCAAGTACCTGCAAGAGCACGGCGTCGAAACGCGCGACTTCAACAGCTACGGCTCGCGCAGGGGCAATCACGAAGTCATGATGCGCGGCACGTTCGCAAACATCAGGTTCCGCAACCAGCTGGCGCAGGGCAAGGAAGGTGGTTGGACGGCACACCTTCCCGACGGCGACATCGAACCGATCTACGACGCTTCGATGCACTACGCCGAAGAGAGCACCTCTCTGATCGTGATCGCAGGTAAGGAGTACGGCTCCGGAAGCTCGCGCGACTGGGCTGCAAAAGGACCATCTTTGCTCGGTGTCAGAGCAGTCATCGCAGAAAGCTTCGAACGCATCCACCGCTCGAACCTGGTGGGGATGGGCGTCCTACCGTTGCAGTTCGTCAACGGCGAGAACGCCTCTTCGCTAGGACTAGACGGTAACGAGACTTTCGATGTCGCAGGTGTCGCGTCCGTCGAACCCCACGCGGAGCTAACCGTGACCGCGCGCAAGCAGGGCTCGGACGACATCGCTTTCCAGGTCGAGTGCCGGATCGACTCCGCGGTCGAGCTCGACTACTTCCGCAACGGTGGAGTGCTACAGATGGTGCTCCGGCGGATGCTGAAAGAGGCCTAGCGCTTGGAGTACTGAGGCGCTTTGCGCGCCTTCTTGAGCCCGTACTTACGACGCTCCTTCTCACGTGCGTCGCGCGTTAGGAACCCCGCCGCTTTGAGTTGGGGCCGCAGGTCCGGATCGAGCTCGATAAGCGACTTCGCAAGAGCGTGCCGAAGGGCACCCGCTTGACCGCTTACGCCGCCGCCTTCGATCTTGGCGATCACGTCGTACCGATCCAGCGTCTCCGTCATCCGAAGTGGCTCGGTGATCACCATGCGGTGCGTGGCAGAAGGAAAGTAATCCTCGAGCGGCCGGCCGTTGACCTCGAATCGTCCGGAGCCTGCCATCAACCGCGCCCGGCACACCGCTTCTTTGCGGCGACCCGTCGCGCGAGCAAGCGCCTCAGGCATTCGTCACCTCTTCGATCGTGTGGGCTTGTTCGATATTGTGGGGAGCCGCGATCGGCTTGAGATCCAGCGGCTTGGGGTTCTGAGCTGCGTGCGCGTGCTCCTCGCCGGCGTACACCTTCAGTTTCTTCAGCATCGCGCGTCCGAGCTTGTTGCTGGGCAACATCCCACGGACCGCTTTCTGGATCGCGAGATCGGGTCGTGTCGCCATCAGCCGGGAGTATGGGACAGAAGTCAGACCACCGGGATACCCGGAGTGGCGATGCATCTTCTTGTCGATGAGCTTGTTCCCTGTGAGAACTACCTTTGCGGCGTTAATCACGATCACGTGATCACCGACATCGAGGTGGGGCGCGAAGTTCGGCTTGTACTTCCCGCGCAGCCGTTTCGCGACCTCGGACGCGAGCCGGCCTAGGACGACGCCGTCGGCATCGACCAGCCACCACTCGCGCGTTATCTCTTCTGGCGTTACTGAATGGGTCTTCATTTCCGTCCTAGGACGTGGGTCTGCCAGAGCGGGGCTCTGGGGAGAAAGTGCAGGATAACGGCACTATTTCGATGGGTCAAACCGAACCGTCTCGAGCCAGAGCAACCGCGGCGGCGGGCGTGGACCACCCATCGTCGTATTCGACTGCGACCAGGCAGAGTCCGTGTGGCAATGCGACCGGACCTGCGGCACTGCGATCCCGTGCGTTGAGGATCGAGGGGATGTCGTCCGGCGACCTTCTGCCCTCGCCGACCTGTACAAGCGTCCCGACTATCGAGCGAACCATCTGCTGGATGAATGCATTTGCCCGCGCGGTGATCCTGAGTATCCGGTCGCCACGCTCGCAGCTGAGCTCGAACAGATTCCGCTCAGCAGTTGCGCCCGGTTCGGGAACGCGCCCGAACGAGCTGAAATCGCGGGGGCCGAGCAAATGACCCGATGCCTCGACCATGGCGTCCAGATCCAGAGGGTTCGAGTGCCACAGCGTCGTGGTCGCAAGGAACGGATCCGGCACCGCAGCTTCCAGGACAGCGTAGACATAGGTCCTCGACCTGGCGCTGAAGCGCGCGTGCCATTGGTCGTCTACCAGCCGGCACGAGTTCACCGCGATGAAGGGTGCGCACATCCCGTTGAGCGAGTCTTTGATCTTGTCTAGGTCGAGGTCGGCTGGGACATCGTGAACGCTCATCACTTGGCCGAGTGCGTGGACGCCGGCATCGGTTCGCCCCGCGCCGTAAGTGATCGGCGCATAACCGAGCAGCTTGCTCAGCGCGGACTCGATATCACCCTGAACCGTGCGAACGTCAGGCTGGCGCGCGAAGCCGTGGAAAGGCGCGCCGTTGTACGAGATGTCTAAGCGGAGATTCAGGACCCGAGCCTTCTACTGATCGCTTTCGGTAGAGCCACCCTCGGGAACACCGCCGGCACCCGACGGTCCGGCTTCGACATCGGGGTCCGCGTCGACGGCTTCCTCGGAGGAATCCTCGAGTGCTTGATCCTGCGCATCGGCTTCGTCTTCGCCTTCCCCTTCGGCGGATGCCTCGAGGGGATCGCGGCCTTCGGCCGACGCCTGGGCGGCTTGCGATCGAGCCGGCTTGTCCTGATCTCCTTCACGTCGCCGCCGTGTGACCCGGCGCCTTCTGCGCCCTGACGCCTCGTCGCCCTCGCCGACAGGCACGGTGCCCTCGTGGGCACCCTCATCGACGAGCTCGATCAATGCCATAAGAGCTCCGTCGCCGTTACGGGGGCCGAGTTTCAGGATGCGCGTATAGCCGCCGTTGCGGTCTGCGAAGCGAGGACCGATGTCTGCAAAGAGCTTGTACACCGCCGCACGGTCTTGCATCACCGATAAAACCTGCCGGCGATCGTGCACCGATCCGCTCTTCGCTTTGGTGATCAGCCGCTCCGCATAAGGCCGTAACAGCTTGGCTTTCGCTTCCGTGGTCTTGATCCGCTCGTGCTCGAACAGAGACAGCGCCAGGTTGGACAGCATCTGACGCTGATGCGACGGATTCGAACCGAGGCTGTGGCCCTTCTTGGGAGCAGGCATCGTTGGCCCTAGAACTCTTTGCCGCGCAAGCCGAGGCCCATCTCTTCGAGCTTCGCCTTGACCTCGTCGATCGACTTCTGTCCGAAGTTGCGGATCTCCATCAAGTCTTCTTCGGACTTCTGGACGAGCTCGCCTACGGTCTGCACGCCCTCACGCTTCAAACAGTTGTAAGAGCGGACGGTCAGGTCCATGTCCTCGATGGGTTGCGCCAGGACGCCCGAAGCCTCGTCCTCTCCCACCTCTGGACCGAGATCCAGGCCGGGCCCCTCGCCGACGTCGGCGAACAGCTTGAAGAGGTTGACGAGCGTCGAGCCTGCAGCCGACAGAGCGTCCCACGGGGGCATCGAACCGTCGGTCTCTACGTCGAGGATGAGACGGTCGAAGTTCGTCATCTGCTCGACCCGGGTCGGCTCGACCTCGTAGGTCACTCGCCGAACGGGCGAGAAGATCGCGTCGATCGGGATC
>JBHELU010000305.1:0-4137 GCA_046262955.1 Actinomycetota bacterium
GATCGCGGTTGTCGGGCTCGACTGTCGGGTCCGTAGTCGGCTCGGGTTGGGCCGGCGTCGTCGATCGACCTCGGAAACGTGCGATCAACAAGCCCGCTACCAGGCCGCCTGCGATGGCGAGCACCACGATCAGAGCAATCATTAGCTTTTGATGCTACGGCGGTTGACGTGTCGGCCCCATCTGGCTATGTACACGGTTCATCTAGAGTTCGTGTCGATGCCGGGCACCGGGCACATCTCGACATGCGTCCCCGGCGCGTCTAACCGAGGGGGATGGTGACCGTCAGAGCAATCGCGATATCGCTCTGCTGCGCGCTGGCGGTTTTTGTCTTCATAGGAGCATCTTCGGCCGTCGGATCACCCACCAGCCTGGCCGACACCCCCACGCCGTCACCCTCGGAAGCCGGCCCTACGGCGTCAGCGACGGCTTCCGCGACTCCGTCCCCGAGTCCCTCGCCTAGTTCAACCGCGTTGGGTGAGGTGACTACGACGATCCAGCCCCATCCCCGAACAGTCCGCGCAGGAAGCCCGCTAGCACTCACAGGGTCGGTCCACGCAGGCAGCACCTGCTTTCCGCCTTACACAATCACCGTGCAACGGCGCGGTGTGAGGTCATTCGCGTACAAGAACGTCGCAACCGTTGTGGCGGGAGCCGACCAGAGTTGGAACTACAAGACCGCCGGCCGCTACAACGCGTCGTATCGAGCTTTCGTCCGAAGTGCAGGTTGCGCCGGGCCGGCTAGTGACCCTGCTGGAGTGCTGGTCAAAGCGCGGCTTCACGTGAGACGGATCTCGCGATGCCGAGCGCCTCAAAAGATCCATGGTTGGGTTCAGCCTACGAGGTCGCACGAACGGGTCGTCCTGCAAGCGCGTGGGCAACGCCGGTGGAGAACGATCACACGCGACATGCTCGACAAGCATTCACGCTTCTCGATCGTCGCTCCGCGGTGTGACTACATCTACCGGCTTGTGTGGCCGGTGCAGGATGCGCGCAACGAGCAAGGACGATTGATCTTCAAGATCGGCTGAGTTGCCGAGCTAGTCCGTTTGCTCGATCGTGCGTCCGATCCACGATCGGAGCTCGGGAAGGAATTCGGGGTCGATCGTGTGCGGCATCGGCGACTCGCGAAACACGACGTCGGCCCCGGCCGCTTTCAGCTGTTCGGCCGCCCTTCGTGACCACTCGACGCCGATCACCGGGTCGAAGGTTCCGTGCCCGATCGCAACCGGGAAGCCTTCAAGGCCCTCGGTCGCAAGCTCCAGTCCCTCGACGGTGGGCATGAAGCCGGACAGGGGCATCAAACCGGCAGGCCGCGGCCGTGACTTGGTCAAACCGATCGCATAGGACATGACGGCGCCTTGACTGAATCCACCAACCACCACACGGTCGTACGGGATCTCGAGCTTTGTAATGGTGTCGTCCAACCACGAGGTAGCCGCATCGAATGTTGGCCAGAACGTTGACGGGTCCGGATACCCGAGCTCCCTGACGACGTACCAGCGCGCGCCACCCGGAGGCATCGACAGGGGGCCGCGGGGTGCAAGACCGACCAACCGCCGATCCGGATCCAGGATGTCGAAGAGCGGGAAGAGGTCGTTCTCATCCGCACCGCGGCCGTGCATCAGAATGAGGGCGCCGGCGGCAGAACCGTCCGAGTCGCGCTGACGATAAGTGAGAGTCATGAGCGCGTGCTGGTGTTGCGACTCTTCAATGCGATCCACCCGGTCGCGACCCCAAATGCGATCGAGATCGCCGCAAGGACGAAGTGGACGGCTTTGAATCCCGTTGATCTGTCTTGTCCCGCGATGATGATGACGCGGGTGATCCACACGTAGAAGGTCCAGACGGCTGCCGCCAAAAGGATATTGGACCAGCGGCGGCTCATCGCGGCGAACCTAGCACTCGCAATGCGGGACGCTCTTGGATTGGCACGCGGGTCAGATCGATTCCGGCCCCCGATGGTCGCGCGATAAGTCCGGGCACATCCGTCTCGAGCCCGCCGGTAACGCGTGACATCGTCGCAAACATCACTCCATAGGCCATCGACGTAAGCGAATGCAGATGCTGGTGTGGATCGCGACGTTCACCGACATCTACTTGTGCCAGGCCGTCCAATCCAACCGAACGGTATGCATCGATCAGCATCGCGATCTCGACCCCATAGCCCACCGGGAAGTTGAGCTGCTCGAGCAACTGACGTCGCACCGCGATCTCGCCTGCAAGAGGCTGCACGAAACCGGCGAGCTCCGGAAGAAAGAGATTGACGAGCGGCCGGGCGACGAGCTCGGTCACGCGGCCCCCGCCGTCGACGAGTACCTCCCGGCCCACTCTCAAGGGTCGCCGGAACGCGCCCTTCACGAGATGGATCGAGTCGTCTATCAACAACGGCCCGACCAGCCCCCGGATGAAGCGGTCGCTGAAGTTCTCGGTATCTCCGTCGACGAACACCACGATCTCGCCGGTGCTGACAAAGGTCCCCCGCCACATCGCATCGCCTTTGCCGAGAGCGGGGCCGTGCTCGGGCAGGATCTCGGACTCCTGGTAGACGATTGCCCCGTGCTCCGCGGCCAGCTTGCCCGTGCCGTCCGAGGAGTCGGCATCCACGACGATCGCCTCGTCCAACAGGCCGGCTTCTCTCAGCTGCACGAGGACATCGACGATCGGGCCGACCGTGGGTGCCACGTCCCGAGCCGGGACCACGGCCGTGATGGTCGTCGACTTCACTTGGAGGAGCCTCTCGAGCGGGAAGTCGTGGGAGTGGAACGAACGCCTCTCCAGCCACGAGGTCACCGCCGCTCCATAGGCCTGAGCGGTCATCGCCTCATCCTAAGAAGGAAGGAGTGGGCCCCGGTCACGCCGAACAATTGAACAAGACGGATATCCAAGGAGGTTCGATGATGAACAATCGCGGGATCTTTCGAGCCGTAGGCGTTCTGGCGCTCGCAGGCTTGGTAGCGGGAGCGATCCTCGTGGCTCCGGCCCAAGCCAAGAAGCCCAAGAAGATCAAGAAGCCGGCGGCTTGCCCCGCTTACGTTCCAGGGGCGGACGGCAAGGACCAGAAGACCACCGTGGTGACCGACGCGGCCACCCAGGACAAGCCCGCCTCGGTCGACATTGACGCTGGCCCCGGCCTCGGCTTCAGCTCGCCGACCGAGGGCAGCGACCAAGGTCCCACGAGCCACGCGTACGCGAACGTGCAGGTCGATTCGGCAGCGCCCAACGCCTATCTCTACGTGCGAGCCGAGTTCCAGTACCCAGAGGACTACGACCTCTACTTGCGCACATCCGACGGCACCGCGGTTGCCTACGTCGGAGGTTTCAACGAGGCTCCAGAGACCATCCCCGCGTCCCCGGTTCAGCCACTCGACGGAACCGGTAACGGCGGGCACTCCGAGATGGGGGCCGAGCAGATCGACGGTGCCCAGGTCGCCGACTGCCAGGGTTTCACGGCCGACGTCGTGAGCGGCACGGCTGCAGGCGGCACGGTGACTCTCAAGTACTGGTTGGGCCCCGCTCCCGACTCTGCCCCGAGCAGGCCGCTTCCCTAGAGCCTCAGCTCAAGGCCCACAGGTAGAGAGCATCCAATAACAGCAGCACCAGGGCCAGCAGCCCGGTGACCGTGAGCGCGAGCGAGCCGCGCTCGAGCACAGGGCCTCCAGCGCTCTGGTCCGGTGGTGGGGGCGCGAAGGCGAACGAGTACGAGGTCGTTGCCGGGCCGGTCGGGTCGGGATTGCCGACGTAGGCGTCGTACTGGCGGAGCCGCGACACGCGCCACATCGTCTCGAAGAGCTTCACGAGCATGTGGGTGCCGGACGCGGCCCCCGACGCGGATGCTGTGACCCACGAACCGCCCGACGGTGGGGCGATCGAATCCGGATCGGGTAACGACGGGCTGCCGTGCACCACGAGGGTTGGTCGCGCGAGGTTCTTCGCTTCACCGCGTACGTGAAGCGTCGTCGATAAAGGCTCACCTCCTCCGAGAAGACCGCCGAACGCGACGATCGTCCGGCCGCCCACCGCCCGCGTCTCTCCTCCTTGGACCGTGACGGACGAGATCGAGCCAGACGGAAAGCTCAATCGCCCTTTCGCTTCGAAGGGAGCTTCGATCTGTTCGGACGCTGAAGGACCTGCCGAAG
>JBHELU010000306.1:0-3709 GCA_046262955.1 Actinomycetota bacterium
CTGTGGGATGCGACCAACGTGGTACCGAGCCGCGTTGCATGCATCACCAATGTGGGTTTGGATCACACCGGCCTCCTCGGGATGGAGCGCGAGACGATCGCGGTCGAGAAAGCAGGGATCATCAAGCCCGATTCGATGGCCGTCACCGGTGAGCGCACACCGAGCGTGCTGGCGGTGATCCAGGAGCAGGCCTCGAAGGTCGGTACTCCGCTTGCTCTGCTCGGCAAGGATTTCGAGGTGACGGACAACCGAGTGGCGTTCGGCGGCCGTTACGTGTCGGTCGACAGCTCTTCTCACTCATACGAAGGTCTGTTCGTCCCGCTTCACGGGCGGCATCAGGGTGTCAACGCTGCGATCGCGTTAGAGGCTGCCAATCGCTTTCTTCACGAACCGATCACCGATCAGCTCGTGATCGAGGGTTTCGGTCAAGTAGCGGCTCGCGGCAGGTTAGAAACCATCGCGCAAACCAGCGATTCACCGAGTGTCGTCATGGATGTCGCGCACAACCCGGACGGTGTCTCCGCGCTCGTCTCGGCTCTTCTCGAGACATTCGCGTTCGAACGAGTGACATTTGTTGTTGGGATCCTCGGCGACAAGGACTATTTGGGAATGCTTACAGAGCTCACCCGAGTTCCTTGTTCGCTGATCTTGACTCGACCAAACAGCGTTCGGCTGGTGCCGATGGAACAACTTGTCGAGACGGCCGAACGGGTCGGGCTCGAAGCTCGGGTCAGCGACGAAGTTGCCGACGCTGTCAAGCTCGCGATCGAAGAGACATCTCCGAGCGACATCGTCGTCATCACCGGGTCTCACTACGTTGTTGGCGAAGCGCGCGATTACCTTCTCGGCCCCGCAGACGAGTGAGTTGCACCTACACTGCACGACTGCATCGCCGGCGGACCCCGGTGAGAACACGCTCCCACCAGGAGGTTGACTAAGTGCCCGACACGCAGCGGACGTTCATCATGGTCAAGCCAGATGGGGTGCGGCGGCGACTCGTGGGCGAGGTCATCTCGAGGATCGAAGCCAAGGGTTACGAGCTCAAAGAGGCCAAGCTGTTCACGATCGACGAGACCCTTGCGAAGAAGCATTACGCGGAGCACGCCGAGAAACCATTTTTTGGCGAGTTGGTGTCCTTCATCACATCGGGCCCAGTGGTTGCCATGGTCGTCGAAGGACCCGACGCTGTCGTGGGCATGCGCCAGATCATGGGAGCTACCAACCCGATCGACGCGGCCCCCGGATCGATCCGTGGCGACCACGCATCTGTCATCACCGAGAACATCGTTCACGGCTCTGACTCGCCCGAATCCGCGGAGCGGGAGATCAATCTCTTCTTCGGCTAGCAGTGGCACTCGCCGCAAAGAGAACCCTTTGTTACCCTGAAGCGTCGTTCTCTTAAAAACCAAAAGCATCTTCACTTAACAGGAGTCACCAATGGATTCACTTTTTCAAGTCATCGGCCGTGACATGGCGGTCGACCTAGGAACCGCCAACACCCTCGTTTACGTCCGTGGCCGCGGGATCGTTCTGAACGAGCCGTCGGTCGTTGCGATCAACACAAAGACCGGAGCGATCCTCGCCGTGGGGGCCGAGGCCAAGCGGATGATCGGGCGCACGCCGGCTCACATCGTCGCCATCCGGCCCCTCAAGGATGGCGTCATCGCCGATTTCGATGTCACCGAGAAGATGCTTCGCTACTTCATCCAGAAAGTGCACCGTCGTTCCTTCCTGGCGAAGCCACGCGTTGTCGTGTGCGTTCCTTCGGGGATCACCGGTGTCGAGCAACGCGCGGTCGAAGAAGCAACGATCTCTGCAGGTGCCCGCAGCGCGTTCATCATCGAAGAACCGATGGCTGCCGCGATCGGCGCGGGTCTACCGGTTCACGAGCCCACTGGAAACATGGTCGTCGACATCGGTGGTGGAACGACCGAGGTTGCAGTTGTTTCGCTCGGCGGCATCGTCACAAGTCAGTCGATCCGTATCGGTGGCGACGAGCTCGACGAAGCGATCATCACTTACATAAAGAAGGAGTACTCGCTCATGTTGGGCGAGCGGACCGCAGAAGAGATCAAGATGGCGATCGCTTCCGCGTTTCCGATGCCGGAAGAACAATCGGCCGAGATCCGAGGGCGCGACCTCGTCAGCGGTCTTCCAAAGACGATCGTTGTTGCTGCAGAAGAGATCCGCCGGGCGATCGAAGAGCCGGTCAATGCGATCGTCGACGCAGTCAAGAACACGCTCGACAAGACCCCGCCGGAGCTCGCCTCGGACATCATGGATAAGGGGATCGTGCTGGCGGGCGGCGGGTCGCTGTTGAAGGGCCTGGACGAGCGCCTCAAGCACGAAACGGGCATGGCGATCCACATCGCCGAGGACCCGCTGTTCGCCGTGGCTATCGGCTCCGGGAAGTGCCTCGAGGAATTCGAGGCCCTGAAGAGGGTCCTCATCTCCTCCACCCGCCACTAACAACGCCGCGAGCGGGCCCTAGCGGGCCCTTTAACGGTGCAGGTCAGGCCCTCTCCGGTGGTTTTCGCGTAGCCCCGCTACCATGGTGGCGGCAGGGCGGCCTCGAGCCACGAGCTCCTGGCCCCCCCAAGTTTTCCGCTACGGATAGAGGTTTTCATTTGATGTACCGCCGAAGCGGGCGAGGGCGTGTACTGCTGCTCGTCTTTCTCGTCCTGTCCATAGTCGTCATAACGATCGACTTCAGGCAATCCAACGGGGGCGCGCTGGAGCGCGCCAAGGACGTCTCGTCTGCAGTGATCACACCGATCCAGCGCGGTCTGACTACTGTGTTCCGCCCGGTCGGCAACTTCTTCAGTTCGATCGGACAACTCGGGAGCCTGCGTTCCGACAACGCAAAGCTGCGTGAACAAGTGCGCGCACTCACGGCCGAGATCGACCGAGCCCAAGCTCTCGAAGCCGAAAACGAACATCTGCGTGAGCTCTCAGGACTCAGTGCCCCATGGTTCAAGATGGAACACGTAGCGGCGGAGGTCATTGGAACCGTGCCGACCAACTACAAGTGGGCCGTCTACATCGACAAGGGCTCGTCCGACGGCATCAAACCAAACATGGCCGTCATCGACGTCGAAGGTTTGGTCGGAAAGACCGTGCATGTTGAAGCCCACCAATCGACCGTGCTCATGATCGTCGACCCCCAAGGCGGAGCTGCGGCGAAACTCGAGGCCGCGGGTTTTCCGGGTTTGCTGAAAGGAAACGGGGGAGGGCAACCACTTTCTCTTCAGCTGATTCCCAGCAGCGTTCCGGTGGCCGTCGGTGACAAGGTCGTCACCAGCAACTACAACGGCGGCATCTATCCGGCGAACATCCCTATCGGCGTGGTGACGCGAGCCGGCGGCGACGCCCGGTCCGCGGAGCAGGCCATCGACGTCCAGCCCTACGTCGACTTCAGCAACCTCGACTACGTGGAGGTCCTGCTGGGGACGGGCTCCAAACTCGACACCAAGCCCGGGAAGGGCGGCTGAGCGTGGCCGCGGTCATCCGTCGGCGGGGGGGCGGCCTGCCCGGGAGCCTCGGGATCAGCCGGGTGCTCGCCATCGGAGCCACCGTTCTGGTGGCTCTGGGCTTCCAGTCCACGCTCCTGGCCAAACTCACGATCCTGGGAGTGATCCCGCAACTCACGCTGGTCGTGATCGTTGCTTTCGCCTACCTCGACGGCGAGCGGGTGGGGATCGTCATCGGG
>JBHELU010000307.1:0-7697 GCA_046262955.1 Actinomycetota bacterium
GATCTCCTCAACGGCCGACCCCGTAGGACACTGGGAGGACGAACACCATCAGAGAAGTTTGCCGAGGTTGTTGCGTCGATCGGTTGAGGCCGCCGACGATCATTGCCCAAAGAACGAGAAAATGAGTTAGCCGGCGAGGGCGAGAAGCTCGGCGATCGATTTCTCGATGCCCTCGGCAAGTACACCAAGGTCCGGTGCGGCGTCGAAGTCCCCGAGCAATCCAAAGCCGATCTTTCCGTTGTACGAGAGGAGCGCGATCCCGATCGTCGTGTTGTCCGACAGCGGAAGGATCGGGAACACGACCTCCATCTCGTTGCCCATCGAGTACAGGGGGATCTGCGGCCCCGGCACGTTCGTGATCACCAGGTTGTAGGCCCTCTGCCGAGCAACCAACCGAGACGCCTGAGCAAGGATCGTCGGCGGTGCGTACTCACCAAGCGACGTCAGGATCTGGGCCCCCACAGCTTGGCCCCCGCCCTTCAGGTCCTTCATCTTTTCGTGCACGAACTCGAGCCGCTTTACCGGGTCTTCCTCGTAAACGGGAAGAGGTGCCCAGATCGACGCAACCTGGTTTCCCAGCGCGCCGCGATCGGCATCGGCCCGAACCGACACCGGCACCATCGCTCGAAGCTCCAGATCGTCCACGAGCTCGCCCCGGCCCTTAAGTAGCTGCCGCAGACCTCCGGTGCACACCGCAAGCACGACGTCGTTAACGGTTCCGCCGAGCGAGTTCTTGATGTGCTTGATGTCGTCCAGCTCTACAAGCACGGTCTCGAATCGACGGTGCGGCCCGATCGAAGTGTTCAACGACGACGCCGGCGCGAAGTCGAGCGTTCCGCTCACCCACGCGCTCAATCCCTTAACCGCCTCGACGATGCGGTTCGGAAGCTTCCCAGGATCCAGGGCCGCGGCTTGGGCGATGCGGATCACTTCGGCAGGCGAAGTCACGCGCTCCTTCAATGCATCGACGAGCAGCTGGTCCGAGGTCGGTTCCGGTGCAGGACGCCACGGCTCAACGTATTCCTCCTCTTCGGGATTCCGCTCGAGATCCAGGATCACCGACATGATGTCGGCCCCCGAAACGCCATCGACCAGACAGTGGTGCGTTTTCGAGATCATGGCGTAGCGATCACCCGTCAATCCTTCGGCGAACCAGATCTCCCACAGAGGCTTGGTGCGATCGAGTTGCTGCGACATGATGCGCGCGACGAGCCGCTTGAACTTGTCGTCTGTTCCCGGCGCCGGGAGCGCGGTGTGGCGCACGTGGTACTCGAGATTGAAGTGTGTGTCGTCGACCCACACCGGCCGGCCGAGCCCGAACGGCGGGAACGCGAGCTTCTGGCGGAACCTGGGCACCTTGTGCAAGCGCTGCGTGAATCCTTCGAGAGCGTCTTGGTAGTCGGGGGCCGGGCCCTCGAATACCGCTGCACCACCAACGTGCATGTGCGTGTTCGGCCCCTCGAGATGCAGGAACAACTCGTCCAGAACAGACAATCTCTCGTAGCGCGCCATGCTTTGAATGGTAGCCGCACGCCGATCCCGCTAATCATGGAATGGGTAGGTTTGATGTATGCCTCGTAGCCAAGAAGAGCTCGCCGAGCTTGTCGAGAGCGATGGTGTCACGGACCGCGACGTCATCAACGCGTTCCGCTCGATCGACCGAGCGCTATTCGTCCCGCCAGGTGACCAAGACATCGCTTACGAGGATCACCCCGTGCGCATCCCCGAAGGACAGACGACATCTCAGCCGTCGCTGATCGCCCGGATGATCGAGGCAGCTCACGTCTCGCCGGATGCAGTCGTCCTGGAAGTGGGCGCCGGTTATGGATTCCAGACCGCTTTGCTGGCTCGTTTGGCGAAACGGGTGGTAGCGGTCGAACGGTGGGAGAGCCTGGCCGCCGCCGCCCGCGCGAACCTCGAACGAGCGGGCGTGACCAATTCGATCGTCGAGGTGGGCGACGGCTATGAGGGCCGAGCCGCTCACGCCCCTTACGACGCCATAGTCGTCTCGGCCGCGGCCGACGAGGTGCCCAGCGCATTGCAAGAGCAGCTGGCAGAAGGCGGGCGGCTCGTGATCCCGGTGAGGGTTGGGCACGGCGAAGACGTGATGGTGTTCGCCAAGCAAAAAGGCGCTTTGGAGCGACTCGGAGTGCTGACTGCAGCCAGGTTCGTCCCGCTGGTGAAAGAAGTCCCTCCGGCAGAAGCCCCTAAGGGTGACGACTAGAGGGTGACGACGGCCGGCACGGCGGGCTCACGCAAGGCTACGCGAGCGAATTCGAGGGCCTCTTCGAAAGAAGCTCCCATGCGGTAGGCGGCGACGGCCGCTCTCTCGGCTGAAAGCATCCGCCCGGGCGGGACTTCGTATCCCATGAGGTGCAGATCAAAAGCCCATCCACGAACGGCCCCGACGACGTCCGGCTTGTGCCCCACGACTCTCCCCGGCATCAATAAGAAGAAACGACGGACCCCTGCTGGCGTTACGGTCGATCCCCTGGTTCCCGCCTGTGACTGGACGACTGCGTTGAGTAAGTGCTTGCCTTCCTACCCGGGCCGGCAGGCAGCAAACCTAGCTTTTTACGGTGACTATCCGAGCGTCGTTCGAGGGCGGGTTGTCCGGCATCAGGACCAGGAGCTTCGTCTCCGAGCCCCCCGGGGCCGACCCCTTGGAGATCGCGATCCGGTTGCAGGAGGGATCGTCGAAGAACCCTCCACAGACGAGAGGCGACACGTTGAGGGCCGGGTTCGTCACGTTCAGCACCGCCCCCCAGGTCCCCGTAGCGTCGTCGAAATTGTCGAAGCCGTCGCACACGGCTGAGTCGTTTGCGATCGTGCAAGTCTCAGCCGTGTAGCTGAGCTTCGAGCGAGAGTTCTTCAATCCCAGGGCCGACACATCCACCGGCAGTCCGATGACGTTCGTGTTGAAGACTCGATAGTCCTGGAAGTAGACGGCGGCGCAGTCCGAGAACGGATCGGTCGCAGACAGGTCGAACAAACACACCAGGTTCCCCGGCAGGCTCGACAGCACGTAATCGGCCCTCAGGTTCGGATCGGCGAACACGCCGTCGGCCCTCGCATCGATCAGAACGTCGACCTCCATCGACTGACTGGTGCTGTGGATGGCGGACGTCCTGACCGCGAACTCGACCGGCTCCGCCGGCTCGTCTTGCCCCGCAAGGAATTGCGTCCACGACAGATTGAAGAGGGGATCCATGTTCGCGGGGAGCCCCTGCGCGGTCCCATCGATCGATGAGCCCACGAACGAGCGGGCCCCCATCTCGGTGACGTCTTCCTCACCGCGCGAGCCCACTTCGTCTTGTGCTCCCAAGAGGTACGCGTCGGCGAACGACTGCCCGGCGCCTTTATGAGTCACGGTCAGAGTCTGAGGATCGGGCAAAGGTGCCGGCGACGGGCAGGGACACCCCACTGCGTTGGGGAGAACATCGTTCAGCGATGCCGCTTCCGGAGTGACCTGCCACGGGACGTTCATCACGTCAGGTCGACCTTTGGTTTGGACGACCTTCACCGCCCCGTCGGTGTCGCCGTTGAAGCCGGCCCATCCGAAGAACTGCTCGGGCACGGACAACACCTCGGGATCGACCGTCAAGCGCTCGCGGACTATTTGGGTTTCGTGAGGACGCAACGAGAAAGCCACCGCCGACGCGAAGTCCTGCTTGGGAAGCGCAACCGATGCGTGGGCGAGGCGCGGGTCGTAGTCGCTGTAGTGAACGTTGGCGTGCACGCGGTAGTCATGGGTTCGGTCGTCGGCATTGTGTACCCGGAATGTCCGGACCTCTGTGTGCTTGTGTGCCGCGATGACCAACCCGAACGAAAGACTGCCCGGATACGCGACGGAGCGGGCACGCGCCGAGCGATCTGCGCGTATCCGCCCGGCCCCCATGATCGCGGCCGACACGGGTCGCGACCCGTCGTTGTTCTTCAGGTTTCTCTTGGCGTGATTCATCATCAACGCCTTGATCTTTGTCGGGCTCCAATGCTTGTGGAGTTGCAGCAGCAGCGCCGCGACCCCAGAGATGTGCGGCGTTGCTTGCGATGTCCCGGATTCTTCTAATGGTTGGTTTCCCGAGCCGGCGAGAGCCGATCTGATGTCGACACCGGGAGCGGTGATGTCGGGCTTCAGTTGGTTCGAGATGCGCGATGGGCCTTCCGACGAGAAGTCCGCGATGCGATCGGGATAACCCGGGACCGGAATGGCTTTGGCCGAGATAGAGATGCTGGTCGTCCGAGTGTTGTAGCTGCTCGGAGCCGAAGGACTCACGGAGCTCGCAAGCGCAGCCCCGTCGTCGGCCGAAATCAAGAACGCAGGGATATTGATCTTGTCGGCATCTTGACCCGGCCCTAGGCCGAACGGCGCGCCTGCGAACCCCGACCACAAGACGACTGCCGAAGCACCCGCTTGTTGAGCGCGGAAGACCTTTTCGGTTGCATCGCAATCTCCTGCGCTGGTCGATCCCTTGAACACCAACGCGATCTTTCCCGCGAACGGGGTTCCAGCGGGCGTCTGATCGCACAACTCGCGATCGCTGGGGGCCGGTGTTCCCGCGGGATCGGCGGGCGGTTGAACGGCGCGGGCATCGAAGATCGGGCCGCCCAGATTGCTGTTGATGTCCGGTGACCACGGCTGATGAACCGCAAGCCCGCCGTTGGGAAGGACCACGCCGTCCGGCAACAGCACGGTCAGGTGATTGGCCAGGAAACGCACTATCGATGCAGCGACCGAGATCGCGCCTGGTGCGGCCCCCGGTGTTCCGGCGATGTAAGCCGCGCCCCCCGTCAGTTGACTCGCGGCGTTTCCGGCAGCTGCTACCACCACTGCACCGAGATTCACCGCACGCTGAGCCGCTACTGCGTCTGCGGAATGCTCGTCACCGAAATCGGAGCCCAACGACATCGATATGACGTCGGCGTGATCCTTTGTTGAGCCATCTTGGTTCGGATCGATCGCTCGCTCGATACCGGCCGCGATCGTGTCGGACCCCGAGGACGCGTTCGCTGAGAAGACCTTGTACGACAGGATCTTTGCTTTAGGCGCGACTCCCTTCGGTACGAGATGCGGGACTCCCTTCCCACAGCAGATGCCCGAGGTGTGCGAGCCGTGCCCGTCGATGTCCAGCGGATCGGGGTCGGGCTGTGGCACGTCGTTCTCAGTGGTCGTGTCGGCCGGGTCGTAGTATTCGCCGACGAAGTCGTAGCCCCCACGACTTTCTTCGTCGGGAAGGTGCCGGGTTCGATGAACGTGGGGTTGTTGCTCTTATATGCACTAACCGTCCCCGGCCCCCCGAAGTCCGCATGCGTGTAGTCGATGCCGGTGTCGATGACTGCGACGGTCTCGCCCTTGCCGCGCACTCCGTAGTGGTGCCACACCTTCTTTGCGCCGATGAAACGTTCGGAGCTCTGTGCCTCAGGCTCGACGATCGAAACCGGACGAACGCTGGCGACGTCGGGACGCGCGGCAAGACGCGCGGCCACGGTCGCACTCATCTGTACCGAGAATCCGTTCAACAACCGATCGAAGGAGTACACGACGTGGCCCCCCATGGATCGAGCTGCCGACCGCGCGGCTCTCTGTCCGGCCGAGACCCGCGCGGTGATGCGTCTCTGCTGAGCGGGACGAACGGTTCTTCCTCGAGCGCGAGCCGCAGCCACCTGCTGGGCGAGGCCCGCGTTGCGCAATGTCACCAGATAGCGCCCCGGGATCGTGTGACCCTCTGAGCCGGCGATCGCAGGGGGGCCGAACGGGAAACCACCTTCGGCGCGGCCCTGGGGGCGGCGCGACGTAGGGATGTGCGCTGCCGAGCTCGTGACCGGCAAAGCGAACATCGCGGCGCACAGAACCAGAACTATCGGCGATCTGCTGTTCAACTAGGAGCCCCCTCGATCAGGCGGCAATCTTCTGTCACGGCCGAGGCAGCGGCAAGTCCATTCCCCCCAAATCCCGAAGCTTGTCACGCACCCTGCCTAGCCTGATGAGATGACCGCGCTTCTGGCCACGCTGTGCGTCGCTTTGTCCGTGGCCCTGGTCATCTCCCTGCTGAAGTTGTGGAGGCTCGAGGCAACCGCAGCTGAGATCGCCAAGGAGCAAGTAAATCTGGCGATCAAAGAGTTCAGGAAACGAAGCGAGAGGACCAGGGTCGGCACGACCGTCGAGCAGCTGATACCCCTAGTCAAAGAGTTGCCGTTCGACCCCAGTGACATGAGGATCCTCAGCGGTGGGCCCGTCGACTACATCGTTTTCGACGGGCTCTGCGACGGCGAGGTGCGACAACTCGTTTTTCTCGACGTAAAGACCGGCACGGGAAAGGTGAACCAGGCCCAGAAGCAGGTTCGTCGATGCGCCGAGGCCGGACTGGTGAGCTTCGCTCTGTTCGAGGTCGACGAGCGCGGCCAAGTTCGATACCGGCCATCGCTCGTCGACCATTAACGGACGTTCTCAACCCCGCACTGCGACCAGGTACCCATCGATGACTTCGACCAGCTCGGTAACCAGATCCGCCGGCGCTGCGAACCCGTCATCTGCGAGCCGGTCGGCGAGACCGGCCAGCGTCGACGCGAGCAGCATCACGATGATGTCACCGAGGTTGGTCGCTTGACCTACGGTCACGACCCGCTCTTGGGCTGCATCGCTTCGGGGTGTTTCGCCCAGTAGTGACGTCGCACCGCGGGCCCGAGTGTCCAGCCCGCCGGCATACGAACCCGCTTTCCGCACTTCTTGCACACAAAGGACTTGGGCGCGGGCGCGTCCACCTTTGCTCGTGGCATCCTGCATCACCTCCACGAGGTCCTGGGAATCGCGGCCCGAAAGGGAAGTTAGACGGCATGTGTGACAACAAACGGTTCGCATGAAGGCTCTTGCTCTGACTGGGTACGGCGACGCTTCCAACGCGGCCGTAGTCGATATCGATCCTCCGAAGCCCGGTCCCCATGAGGTCGTGGTGTCCGTCCGCGCCGCGGCGCTCAACCACCTCGACCTTTGGACACTCTCGGGCGCGGTTGGAAAGGAGCATGACTTACCGCACCCGCTCGGCGCCGACGGAGCCGGAGAAGTGGCGCGCGTAGGTGAAGAGGCTGCCCGTGGGACCCATCCCGGCGATCGCGTGATCGTCAATCCGGCGATCTCGTGCGGCCGTTGTGAGTTCTGTCGCGCCGGTGAGCAGTCGCTGTGCACGACTTTCCGAATGCTCGGCGAGCACCTTCCCGGGACGATCGCCGAAGAGGTAGTCGTTCCCGAAAGCAACGTCTTTCCGATGCCCGGTCACCTTTCTTTCGTGCAAGCGGCGGCATTGGGAGTGACGGCGATAACCGCGTACCGGATGCTGTTCACAAAAGGCAAGATGACGCCGGGTGAATGGTTGTTGATCACCGGGATCGGTGGGGGACTGGCGCTCTCGTTGTTGCAGCTCGCGCGACCGATCGCAGGAAAGATCTTCGTGACCTCTTCTTCGACCGACAAGCTCGACAAAGCGATCTCTCTCGGCGCCGACGATGGGATCGACTACACAAAAGACGATGTGGGCAAAACCGTCCGACAACTAACCGGAAAGCGCGGAGTCGACATGGTCCTCGACTCGGCTGGGGGGCCCGCACTTGATGGGGCATTGCGCGCTCTTCGAAAGGGAGGACGGATCGTGATGGCAGGAGCAACGGCCGGTCCTCGCTCGGATCTGGACGTGCGGCGTCTC
>JBHELU010000308.1:0-3311 GCA_046262955.1 Actinomycetota bacterium
GGGCGCGCGCCAGCGCGACCCGCTGCTGTTGTCCGCCGGAAAGTTGTGATGGCTTGCGCGCTTCGTAACCGGGAAGGTCGACCAGCTGCAACGCCTTGGCGACGCGCTCCTGCATGTCGCCTTTAGCGTCTGCTTTCTTACGCCGAGGCCCGAAGGCGATGTTTTCGAAGACGTTCAGGTGCGGGAACGACGCATAGGACTGAAAGACCGTGTTGACGTCTCGCTTGTACGGGGGTAGGTCGGTGACGTCCCGGCCCCCTAGGAAGACCCGTCCGGTGGTCGGTTCCTCGAAGCCGCCGATCATCCGCAGCGTCGTGGTTTTCCCACAGCCGGACGGGCCGAGCAACGAGAAGAATTGCCCAGGCTCGATATCGAGCGACAGATCCCGGACGGCGACCGTTTCCTTAAAAGCCTTCGTCACATGGTCTAGACGAACGTCGGTGGAACCCGGATCAGGAACCGTCATCGACCTTTCCTGAGTTGACAGAGTGCAACGCGTCGACCAAGACGTCGAGTCCCTTGTGGAGATCGGCATCCGAGATGACCAAGGGGGCAAGGATCCTTACGACGTTGTCGTAGGTCCCGGCTTTCAATATCAGCAACCCGTTTGCGATGCACTGCTTGACGACGGCGGCAGCCTCGAGTTTGCCCGGCTCCTTCGTCTTCTTATCGGTGACGAGCTCGATCCCGATCATCGGGCCGAGACCGCGAACCTCGCCGACCATCCTCAGAGAATCCTGAAGCGGGTCGAGCCGCTCGCGCATGATTCGTCCATGGCTTTGTGCCCGTTCGAGGAGATCCGTTTCCTCGAGCTCGGCGATCACGGCGAGGGCAGCCGCGCACGCGACCGGGTTCCCGCCAAAGGTGCCGCCGAGCCCACCGACATGCGGAGCGTCCATGACATCGGAGGCGCCCGTCACACCCGATATCGGGAACCCCGCACCTAGCGACTTCGCAGTCGTGACGATGTCCGGAACGACGTCGTAGTGCTCGGTCGCGAACATCTTGCCGGTGCGGCCCATGCCCGACTGGATCTCGTCGTCGACCATGAGGATGTTGCGCTCGGTGCAGATCGCGCGCAGCGCGGGAAGGTAGTCATCGGGGGCCACCACGAAGCCACCTTCGCCCTGAACCGGCTCGACAACCATGCACGCGACACTTTCCGGCCCGATCTGCGAATCGATGTAGTCCGCGGTGTACTCGGCACACGCAATCCCGCATGACGGATGCTCGAGACCGAATGGACAGCGATAGCAATATGCGAATGGAAGCCTGTGCACTTCGGGCGCGAAGGGCCCGAAGCCTCGCTTGTACGGATACTCCTTGGCAGTAAGTGTCATGCCCATCAAGGTGCGCCCGTGGAAGCCGTTTGAGAATGCAACGACGCTTTCCCGCTCGGTCGCGTAGCGCGCCACTTTCACTGCGTTTTCGACCGCCTCCGCTCCCGAGTTCGCAAGCATCGTCTTTTTGGAAAAGTCTCCCGGCGTGATGCGATTCAAAGCCTCGGCCAGCTCGACGTAGCCCTCGTACATCGAGACGTGGAAGCACTCGTGCAGGAACGATTCGACCTGGCTCCGTACTGCTTCCAGCACCCTCGGGTTAGCGCGCCCGACGTTGAGGACCCCAAGGCCCCCGGCAAAGTCGATGAACGTGTTGCCATCGATGTCCTCGACCTGAGCGCCCGTTCCTCCGGCTACAAAGATCATCGCGGTGTTGAAGACCCCCCGTGGGATCGCCTCTTCGCGCCGAGCGATCAGGTCTGGGGTGCGAGGGGCCCCGAAGCTGTCAACGGGATCGGATGAGCTCACCGGGCAAGTGTGCCAGGCCTATAGGTCCGGGGCACGTTGCCCACTAACATTCGCTACCTCACGAGAAACATCCAAGGAGGGATGATGGCCACCCGCACGCTCGAGAACTTCATCGACGGGTCCTACCGAGCCGCTGCCGACGGGCGGACGGCAACCCTGATCGACCCCGCTACCGGCGACGCATTCGCACAGGCACCGCTTTCTACTGAGGCCGACATCGACGCGGCGTGCACGGCCGCGGCTCGCGCGTTCGAGCAATGGCGCGACACGACGCCGGGGGATCGCAGCCGGGCTCTGCTCAAGATCGCCGACATGCTCGAAGAACGGGGCGAGGAGTTGGTGCGCCTCGAGTGCGAGAACACCGGCAAGCCTTTCCAACTAACGATGGAAGAAGAGCTGCCGTTCATGATCGACAACGTCCGTTTCTACGCGTCGGCCGCGCGGATTCTTGAAGGCCGTGCTGCGGGGGAATACATGGCCGGTCATACATCCTTCATCCGGCGCGAGCCCGTCGGTGTCTGCGCGCAAGTAACGCCGTGGAACTACCCGATGATGATGGCCGTGTGGAAGTGGGCTCCGGCGATCGCGGCCGGTAATGCGGTCGTTCTCAAGCCGTCTGACACGACTCCCGTGACCACCTTGAAGATGGCGGAATGGATGTCGGAGTTCCTTCCCTCGGGAGTGTTCAACGTCGTGTGCGGCGATCGCAACACCGGCGCGACCCTGATCTCGCATCCCATCCCGGCGATGGCGTCGATAACCGGCAGCGTGCGAGCGGGCATGGCCGTTGCAGAGTCGGCAGCGAAGGATCTAAAGCGCGTTCACCTCGAGCTCGGCGGGAAGGCACCTGTGATCGTCTTCGACGACGTCGACATCGAGTTCGCTGCCGAGAACATCGCTATAGCGGGCTATTTCAATGCCGGCCAAGACTGCACTGCGGCAACCCGAGTGCTGGCCGGGCCAAAGGTTCACGACAACTTTGTGGCCGAGCTCTCGCGCCGGGCTAAGGAAACTCACACCGGCAAACCGGACGATGATGAAACGTTCTTCGGGCCGCTTAACAATGCGACGCAGCTCGAACGCGTCCACGGCTTTCTCGAACGAGTCCCTGCCAATGCCGAGATAGTCACGGGCGGCAATCTCATCGATCTAGGGGGCGGGTACTTCCACGAGCCCACCGTTATAGCGGGCCTCGATCAGGCTGACGAGATCATCCAGAACGAAGTCTTCGGGCCGGTGATCACGGTGCAACGGTTCGATGACGAGGCGACCGCCCTCCAATGGGCGAACGACGTCGAGTACGGGCTCGCAGCAAGCGTATGGACAAAAGATCACGGCACGGCGATGCGGATGGCTAAGAAGCTCGATTTCGGATGCGTGTGGATCAACGCGCACATCCCGCTTGTAAGCGAGATGCCGCATGGTGGCTTCAAGCACTCCGGTCACGGCAAAGACCTATCGATGTACGGGTTCGAGGACTACACGCGCATCAAGCACGTGATG
>JBHELU010000309.1:0-2941 GCA_046262955.1 Actinomycetota bacterium
CGTTCACCCACGCCGGGTCGGGCTTGATGAACCCGTTCTTTTGGATCAAGTAATGCATCGTCCCGATGATCGACCCCTGTGCGACGCCGAACGGCTGCGGATTGTCGGGCTGTAGCACCGGTGGCGGTTGCGCGATCAGTCGATGCAGAACCGCACCGGGAAACACTTGGTGGATGCCCTTCGCGATCTCATCTACGGACGCGCCCGGCTTGGCCCCCACTTCGACGAGGTTCGTCTTCCGCAACCCGGCTTCGCCTCCGACGTGTTGCGAGACCAACAGATCGGCGATGTTGGGGACTCCCGTATCGGCGAATGCTCCGATGAGTTGCGAAGGGCCGTTTTTCAAGCGAACCGGCTCGCCGCCGGCGATCTTGAGTCTGTGCGCTGCGTCGTAGGAGATGACCGCTTGATTGCTTAGCAGTGCGGTCCACACGAACGGCGCGTCGCGTGCCGATGGCAGCGCGAGTGGTCGGAAGTCCAGGGGGTCGACTGCGGCGACGCGTAACTGCGCGCTCCCCTCAGGGGAACGCACCGTCTCCTTGTGGATTCGCACACCGGCGGCAACGGCTACGCCGCCGATATGAGAGATACGGGCGATCGTTCCATCGCTTGCGCCGTCTGGAACCTTCACGGCGAACACGGGTATCGCAGCAACCGGGCTCGGAAGCGCGATCGATTGAGCTACGGCCGTGTTGGGACCAAGAGAAGTCGATACGCGTCCACCACAGGACGACAGCGCAAGGCAGATCGCTATCAGTAGGGCAGATCTGGCTCGTTTGGTCATGGTTCGATCACGAATTCGAAGATCAGCGCGGAAGCAACCGCGAACAGAGCATCGTAGCTGATCAGGATAACGAACCATCCGCTGCTCTTGATCGCGCCGAAACCTCCCCCGACGAATGTGCGAGACGTCAGTTCGACGGCCGCGATGAAGATCGGGACGAGGACCGGTAACGCGAGCAGGGGAAGCAACAGCTCGCGGCTCCGGCTGTGAGCTGCGATCGAAGCGAATAGCGTGCCCACAGCAACGAACCCCACATCCACAAGGGCCACGACGCCCGCGATCGTGAACCACCTGGTTCCGAGATCGAGTCCGAAGATGAAGCCGAAGATAGGCAGCAAGACGATCTCGACCACGACAACCATGACCAGATTCGATAGCGCTTTCGCCAGATAGAGGCCGGAGCGATCGAGCGGCACCAACAGCAGCGCATCGAGCGCGCCGTCGTCGCGCTCGACCTCGAAGGTGCGCGCGAAACCGATCAGCCCGGCGAACAGAACGGTCACCCACAAGAAGCCGGCCACGACATCGGCGAGTCGCGCTCCGGACGAACCGATGGATCGAGAGATGTTGGGGTCGCCGGGTAGTGCGAAGGCGAGCAGCAACCCAACGGCTACACCGAAAGCGACCATCGGTGGAAGCGTGTCGCGCCCACGCGCTTCGATCTTCAGGTCCTTGCGTGCAAGTTCCCATGTCTTGGCAAGGAATCCCGGCGCTCGAACGGCTTCGATGCTCACGTCGGGGACACCGCCGGTTCCGAGGAGAAAGCTCCGGTTCTGATCCGGTAGCTCACCGCATGACCTTGCTGAAGGATGATCGACGCATCCGCGTATGCCTTGACCCGCTTGGCACCGTGTGTCGCGAGGACGCAGGTCTTTCCGGGCCCTTTCCAAGCCCGCACAGCATTGGTCACGAGCTCTGCCGCCTCGTCGTCGAGGTTCGCGTACGGCTCGTCGAGTAGCAAAACGTGAGGGTCCGACACCAGTGTCCGCGCAACTGCTGCTCGTCTCTTGTAACCGGCCGACAGTTCGGAAGCGCGGGTCGAGGAACGTTCGACAAGACCGAGGTCGTGGACGAGCGAGGTGCAACGCTCTGTATCGACCCCATAGAGACGCGCGAAGAGCTCGAGATTCTCGAGAACGGTGAGCTGTGAATACAGACCCGACGAGTGACCCACGTAACCGATCTGTCCTCGAAGAGCTTCGTCGCCGGACGACAATTTGCTTCCGTCGATCGTGACCGAGCCGCCGGCCGGCTTCAACAATCCTGCGATCAAGCGCAGCAGAGTGCTCTTTCCCGACCCGTTGGGACCGAAAAGACCGATCACCCCCTCACGCAATTCGAGGCTTAGGTCGTCGAGAGCGATCGTTCGACCAAAGGTGACGACGACGTTTTCGATCGAGATCAAGTCGGCAACTCTGCGTGGGACTCGAGAGAGCTCTTCAACTCATCTCGCTGCTCGCGATAATCGTCGTCGGAGATCTCTCCTGCCTGATGGCGAAGGTCCAACTGCGCAATGGCAACGACGATCTCGTCTCGAGTCGCGGACGGTTCCTCGGCGGGGGCCGGGGCAACCCTGCGGCTCTGCGGCTCTGTGGGACGACGACGCCGTTGACGCACATAAAAGAGGAGTCCCCCGACCACGATCACTGCCCCCCCGCCGGCGGCACCGGCTATCAACCCGAATGGCGTCTGGGGCGCGGGATTCAGCTGAACCTGGATGGGGTCTCCAGAGGACACCTGGTCGGAGGTCGAGTACCGCTCGTAGACCTTGCCGCCGATCGTCTTGGACCCTTGGGCCTTCAATCGGTTGCTGGACACGGTCAGCGGTTTTTCGGCAAAGACGCTGAACTCCACTATCGGATAGAGCGCGACTCGAGTCAGATCGAACGTCCCGGAGTCGCCGGGCAACTTGTAGGTGAACGTGATGCGCGTCGGACCGGGTGGGATCGCGACCGTGGCTCCGAATCCGAAGTCGGTGCGCACGAGCTTAGGGATCTCTATGTCGGAATCCGCGATCCCAACGGGACTCGAGTTCGCGGCGGCTGGAAGCGAGAACCCGATCGTCGGCACATCTTTACCTCCGCTTGCGCCGCCGCGGCCGATGTACGCGTGATCTGGACTGGCGTTGACGATCTCGTCCGATTCGACGATCCCGAC
>JBHELU010000310.1:0-8171 GCA_046262955.1 Actinomycetota bacterium
TTCACGAGGTCCATGGGATCGGCCGCTACGTCGGGATGGTCGAGCGCGACATGTTGGGTGTACACCGCGAGTACTTGATCGTCGAGTACGCCAAGGGCGATCGTCTCTACGTTCCGAGCGACCAGGTCGACCTCGTTTCCAAGTACGTCGGCGGTGAGGCTCCCCGTATCAGCAGATTGGGCTCGGGTGAATGGGCAAAAACCAAACGGCGCGTCCGCGCCCGCGCCCGCGAGATCGCTCGCGAGCTGGTGAAGCTGTACGCAGACCGGTCGCGCGCTACCGGTTTCACGTTCGGACCCGACACTCCATGGCAACGAGAGCTCGAGGACTCGTTCCCTTATGAAGAGACCCCCGATCAGTTGCGGGCCATCGACGAGGTCAAAGACGACATGGAGACTGCTAAGCCGATGGACCGGCTTGTCTGCGGCGACGTGGGCTACGGAAAGACGGAGATCGCCGTGCGTGCTGCCTTCAAGGCGGTCGCCGCCGGCAAGCAGGTTGCAGTACTGGTGCCGACCACGATCCTTGCCCAGCAACACCACGCCACGTTTACCGAGAGATTCCGCGGCTTCCCGGTGCGGGTCGAAATGCTGTCGCGTTTCTTGTCCACCAGCGAGACGAAGAAAGTTCTCGAGGACCTCGCTGCAGGGAAGGTCGACGTCGTAGTCGGGACCCACAAGTTGCTCCAAGGTGGGGTCACCTTCTCGGATCTGGGACTGTTGATCGTCGACGAGGAGCAGCGTTTCGGCGTCGAGCAGAAAGAAAAGATCAAAGCTCTCCGTGCCAACGTTGACGTCCTCACACTTACCGCGACCCCGATACCTCGCACGCTCGAGATGGCCCTGTCCGGCATCCGCGACATGTCGATCGTCGACACTCCGCCGGAAAACCGTCATCCCGTCATGACCTACGTGGGCGATTACGACGAGATCACAGTTGCTTCGGCCATCAGACGTGAGCTATTACGCGACGGTCAGGTCTTTTACGTGCACCACCGGGTCGACACGATCCAGCACACCGCGCGCGTCATCTCTGAGTTGGTGCCCGAAGCGCGCGTCGGTGTTGCGCACGGGCAGATGGACGAAAGGCAGCTCGAACAAGCGATGCTGGATTTCGGTGACTCGAAGACGAACGTGTTGGTCTGCACCACGATCATCGAGTCGGGACTGGACATCCCCACCGTCAACACGTTGATAGTCGAGCGCGCCGACCTTCTGGGCTTGGCGCAGATGTATCAACTGCGCGGAAGAGTCGGCCGGGCCCACGAGCGTGCCTACGCGTACCTGTTCTTCCCACCGGAACGCTCCCTGACCGAAGGTGCGCACGAACGACTGAAAACGATCTCGGAGCACACGGGCTTGGGTTCCGGGTACCGGATCGCGATGCGCGACCTCGAGATCCGCGGCGCGGGCAACATGCTGGGGGCCGAACAGCACGGGCACATCGCGGAGGTTGGATTCGATCTGTACGTGAAACTTATGTCTTCGGCCGTCGACGAGGCCAAGGGTCTGCCGTGGCACGAGGACGGCGAGGTGCGGATCGACCTTCCGCTGCAGGCGTTCATCCCCAAGAGTTACGTAGCCGTCGAGAACCTCCGCCTCGAGTCGTATCGGAAGATCGCCGCCGCTCGTACCCCCGAGGACATCGACGAGGTTCGCACGGAGCTCGAGGACCGTTACGGAACGCCGCTGCCAGATCCGGTGGCCGCCTTGTTCCAGGTTGCGGACTTGCGAAGGATCATGATGGCCGCGGGCATCACTGAAGCCGCGACGGTCGCCAAGAATCTTCGTATCCGACCGATCGAGCTCGAGGAATCCAAGCAGGTCCGGCTCCAACGCCTAGCTCCGTCGGCCGAGTGGCGGCCGTCCACGCAGACCTTGCTCGTTCCGGAGCGAACGATGCCCGCCACCGGCGTCATCGAGTGGGTGACTAACCTCTTGCAACAGTTAGCCTCCGCGACCGAATGAAAACTACGCGCAAGATCTCTGTGGCCGGGGGACTACTGATCGCCGCCCTTCTGTCGTCGGCGTGTGGCACCGCGTTCGCGGCAACGGCGGCCGTCGTTGCGGACCACCAGATCTCCATGCGCCGCGTATCCGATGCCCTGGATGCTTTCGTTAGGTCCGCTCAATACAAACAACTCATCGGTCAGCAGGAACCGGCCGCGGTCAAGCGACAGTTCGAGCAGTCTTTTCTGAGCGCGGCGATCCGGCACGACGTTCTGACCCCCGCAGCGGGCGACCTCGGTGTCGTGGTGACCCAAGACGAGGTTGATTCCCGCCTGAAACAGATCAAGGCCGGCTTCCCAAGCCAGGACGCGTTCGTAAAGGCCATGACGGACCAAGGCCTGTCGATCGTTCAGCTGACCGACTTGATCAGGGACAAGGTCCTCCAAGACAAGCTGCGTGCACAGGTCGTAAAGAGTGTTGCCCCGACGGACAAAGTGCTGAAGACCTATTACGAGCGTCACAAGCCGGATTACACGGAGACGCGCGCGTCTCACATCCTCGTCACGAAGAAGTCACTCGCCGCCACGTTGTCCGCGAGGCTTCGATCGGCTTCGAGGTCGCAGGTCGCTTCTCTATTTGCGTCGCTTGCGAAGAAGTACTCGACGGACAAGGGCAGTGCAGCGAAGGGCGGTGATCTCGGCTATCAGAAACCGGGTCAGTTCGTGCCGGAGTTCGAAGCGGCCGAAGCGAAGCTGGCGATCGGAGAGGTTTCCGACCCCGTGCACTCGAGATTCGGCTGGCACGTGATCATGGTGACGGGCCGCAAGCAGGAATCTTTCGCTTCGGTGCGATCCGACATCGAACAGATCCTCGCGGGAACTACCGAGCAGAATGCCTGGGAGGAATGGCTGCGCAAGACCTACGCGGCAGCGCACGTAAGGGTCAATCCTGTCTACGGCGCTTTCGACGTCGTGTCACAGCAAGTGATCGACTCTTCGGCGCACGTTCCCGGCACATCGTCCGAACGACCGCCCGTTCTCTCGTCGCCGAGCCCGCCTTTTCCCTCACCCGTCGGTTCCTAGTGCCGGGGCACAGCTAGTGCCGTTGATCGTCGTTCCGCTCGCGCCGGGCGAGGTCGAGCTGTTGACCCTCGGCGAGTGGGAGTCGTTGGTGGCCTGCCGGCGCGTGATCTTCGAGGAGCGGGATCACCCGTTGGCACAGCGGCTGCAAGGCGCGGGTGTTGACGTGCAGGTGCTCGCTGAGGAACCGGCGGCCGATCTGGACGGGTGCGCTCTAGTTACGGACCCCTCGTCGGGGCGTCTACTCGAACTTGCGCGCGGAGGCGCGCACGTAACCGCCGGCTCGGCCCGGCCCCCCGACGATCTGACGGCAGCTCATGCCGCTTACGTGGCGCGTCGCGGTGCCGGTTCTTTGGGAACTCTCGTTTCGGTCATGGCGCGCTTGCGAAGCAGCGACGGGTGTCCATGGGACCGCGAGCAGGATCACCGATCTCTCGAAGTCCATCTGATCGAGGAAGCGCACGAAGTCATCGACGCGATTGACAGGGGCGAGGTAACGACGGAGCTCGAGGAAGAGCTAGGCGATGTCTTGCTACAGGTCGTCTTCCACGCACAGATGGCCGCGGACGACGACCGATTCGATATCGAGGGCGTCGCCGACGCGATTGTTGCCAAGCTGATCCACCGGCATCCGCATGTCTTCGGCGACCGAACGGTCTCGGGTGCATCGGAAGTGGTCCGCAACTGGGAAGAGATAAAGAAAAAAGAGAAACGACGGGAGGACCCCTTCGACGGGATCCCCGAAAGCCTTCCCGCTCTGATGACCGCGTACAAGGTGCAGAAGCGCGCTGCCGGGTTGGGCTTCGAAATGGACGCCGAAGGCGCGATCGTGAGGATCCAACAAGCTCTTCTTACAGAAGGCGATCGCGACTCGGTCGGAGACGCCCTGTTCTGGTTGGTCGCCGTTGCACGAGCGGCGGGGATCGATCCCGAAAGCGCCCTGCGCGCTGCCACCAAGCGTTTCCAAAGATCGTTCGACGGCTAGGACCCCCCCGGCCCGGCGAACGGCCGGATAGTCTCGTTGGTCCTCCGCTTCTAGGCAGGGTTCCCCTGCTACCTTTGTTACTAGTGTTGAAGGAGTGATCAAAGTGGTGAAAGCACGATGAGCGAGATCGTTCTGGTTCGTTCACGAGAAGTCCTGGATTCGCGCGGCAATCCGACGGTCGAGGTGGAGGTCGCCCTGGATTCCGGGGCCGGGGGCCGGGCGATCGTTCCGTCGGGCGCATCCACTGGATCCGGCGAAGCCCTCGAGCTCCGAGACGGCGGAGAGCGTTTCGGGGGCAAGGGCGTAAGGAACGCCGTCTCCAATGTCAATGACATCGTCGGGCCATCCATCCTGGGGCACGACGCCTTGGACCAGCGCGGCCTGGATCAGATGCTTCGGGATCTCGATGGAACCGAGGACAAGGCCAAGCTTGGTGCCAACGCGATCCTCGGCGTCTCACTAGCCACCGCACATGCCGCAGCGGCAGAGCTGGGAATCGCCCTGTTCCGTTACTTGGGTGGGCCCGATGCCCATGTACTGCCGGTGCCGCTGATGAACGTCCTGAACGGTGGCGCTCACGCAGACAACTCGGTCGACTTACAAGAGTTCATGCTCGCCCCCGTCGGTGCCGCTTCGTTCGCCGAAGCACTCGAATGGGGAGCCAACACGTATCACCGCCTCAAGAAGATCCTCGACGAGCGAGGTCTTTCGACGGGGGTCGGAGACGAAGGCGGATTCGCTCCTGACCTTGCCAGCAACTCCGAAGCGGTGGAGCTACTCGTTGCCGCGATCGAGGCCGCCGGTTACACGCCTGCAGACGACATTGCAATAGCGATCGACCCGGCGACGTCGGAGATCTACAAGGGCGGCGCATACGTACTGGCTTCTGAGGATCGACGGCTATCGAGCGACGAGATGGTTGCTTTCTGGGAGCAGTGGTTGACCAGCTATCCGATCGTGTCGATCGAAGACGGCATGGCCGAGAACGACTGGGACGGGTGGCGGTCGCTGACCGAAGCTGTGGGCAGCAGGGTGCAGCTCGTCGGCGACGACATCTTCGTCACGAATCCCGAAGTTCTGCGGCGCGGCATCGAAGAGCGGGCAGGCAATGCCATCCTCGTCAAGGTCAACCAGATCGGGACGCTGACCGAAACGTTCGAGTGTGTCGCGCTCGCTCATCGTGCTGCCTACTCGGTTGTCATCTCGCATCGTTCGGGCGAGACCGAAGACGCGACGATCGCCGATCTGGCAGTGGCGACGAACTCGGGTCAGATAAAGACGGGTGCTCCCGCTAGAGGCGAGCGCACGGCCAAGTACAACCAGTTGCTTCGCATCGAGGACGCGCTGGAGGATTCAGCGCGCTATCCGGGTCGCGCCGCCTTCCCCAGGAGTTTTTCGGGGTGACCTCGCGACGCAAGCGCAAGCTTGGTCGTTGGGGGAGAGCGCCTCAGATCGTCGCGGCTCTCTTGATCCTTGGGCTGCTGGGCGCTATGGCCATCAAACCCACGAGAGACCTGCTTCAGCAGAAATCTCGGGTGACTGGGGTCGCGCGGGACCTCGCTTTGTTGGAGAGATCGAACGGGAGACTCGAGCACCGGATCGCACAGTTAAAGGACCCCGACTACATCGATCAATTGGCGCGGCGCCAGATCGGCCTGGTCAAGCCGGGCGAAGTGTCGTACGTAGTGATGCCCCCTAGTCGCAAAGCGGTGCGTCGATCCCACCATCGGGCTCACTCGAAGCCCGCCACCGTGCCCTCCCGTCAGCCGTCGTTCGTCCAGAAGGTCCTGCACTTCATCGGCATCGGCTGATCGCCGCGCCATCTCCGGCGCTGGTAACCCCGAGGCGGCCCGCGAGAGGGACATTTCCCACGCACCGGGTACCATCGTGGGCGTGGCAGAGATAGGAGCAGTAGTCGAGGCGACCGTCGAGCGAGTGATGGATTACGGCGCTTTCGTAAAGCTGCCTACGGGCGAGAGCGGCCTCGTGCACATCTCCGAGGTCGACCGCAACTACGTGAAGAACATCCACGACCACGTCAAAGAGGGCGACACCGTGACCGTGAAGGTAGTCGGTCAGAAAGAAGACGGCCGTATCGAGCTGTCCATCAAGCAAGCACAGCCCGGCTACGAGGATCGTCCTCGCAAGCAACAGCGCGACCCTGACTTCGAGCGCAAGTTGAAGCGATTCATGTCGCAGAGCCAAGAGCGATTGGTCGATCTCAAGCGCCACAAAGAGGGCCGGCGCTAATACCTCTCGAGCACGCAAGCCGGGATGCAGCTTGCGTTCGCGCTCAGTTGGGTCGGGAGCCGCGCGGGACCTGGGCCGTTGCACATCGTTGCCATCTCGGGATCCCAACCGTCGTGGAGAACCATCCCGTGCTCGAAGATGGATCGCCTTTTCCTACGTTGTTCTGGTTGACGTGCCCCATCCTGGTGAAGCGTTTGGGCAAGCAAGAGGCGGAAGGTTCGATGGTTGCTGCTACAGAGCGCCTCGCTTCAGATCGCGTTCTCAAGTCCCGGCAGTCGAGCGCTCTTGCTCGCTATATCGATCGCAGGAACCAGCATGCGCTTTTGGACGCCGATACCGCGGTCCCCGGTGGTGACCCGGATCGGATCAAGTGCCTCCATGCGCATGTAGCTCACGAGCTGGCCGATCCACCAAACCCTGTCGGTGCCATGGCGCTCGCGATCGCAGGCTGGCCGGAGTGTGTGATCGGATGCGTCGACGCATGAGGGTCGGAGCGATCGATGTGGGCACGAATTCGGTTCGGCTCATCGTCTGCGACCAAGAACCAAGTGGGATCCGGGCGATCGATCGCCGGCTGGTGATCACGCGGCTCGGCCAGGGCGTGGACAAAAGACGAGCGTTCGCACCCGATGCTTTGAAGAGAACGCTCGAGGCGATCGTCGAATACGCGGCCGTGTGTGGCGACTATGGAGTTGCCGATATCCGGGTAACCGCTACCTCTGCCGCACGAGATGCTCGAGATCGCGACTCGTTCTTCGATGCCGTCCGCAAGCTGACGGGGAAACCTGCGGAGCTCTTGTCTGGCGAAGACGAGGCTCGCCTGACGTTCATGGGAGCCGTATCCGACCTGCCGGAGGGCGACCCGATCCTGGTCGTGGACATCGGAGGGGGAAGCACGGAGCTGGTCGTCGGCAGCAAAGTCCCCGAGAACCTGGTGTCCTTGGATATCGGCAGCGTTCGGTCGTTCGAGAAGCACCTGTCCAGCGATCCGCCTGCATCCGAGGAGCTCGATTCACTGCGCGCGGAGGTCAACGCCGCCTTGCTGAAAGCGCGCGATCGCCTTTCGATCCCACCGCGCGCTCGCCTCATTGGTGTTGCCGGCACCGTCACGCAGCTTGCTGCTTTGAAGATCGGATTGGCCGCGTACGACCCCGACGCTACGCATCACTCGGTTCTGTCTCACGGTGACGTCCGCATGCTCGCCCGACGGCTTGCATCGATGCCTTATGAGAAACGCGCTCGTATCAAAGGTCTCGTGCCCGGGAGAGCCGACGTGATCGTTTCGGGGGCCGAGATCCTCTTGTCGGTGATGGAGGTGTTCGATTTCGCGGAGGTGCTGGTTTCCGAGAGAGACCTGTTGGATGGGATCGCCATAGAGCTGCTCGCATCGGACGCAGGAAGCTTGCCCAAGTAACAGGGGGACATTCGCTTGGACGGAGTGCGCAAACTTGTCGCAATCGCAATGCTGGCCGCTGCTCTTGGTGGGGGGGCCGCGCTGTGGCAGGCGAGCCCGACCTCAGCGGCCGGTTCCACGACCGTCGTGATGGATCACCTCAACAACCCTCGTCACGTGCACGTAGCCGCCGACGGTTCGATCTACGTCGCCGAAGCGGGCAAGGGTGGCTCGCATTGCTCCGGCCCCCGGAGAGACAAGACGTGCATCGGGTTCACATCGGCGGTCTCTCGTTATGCCAATGGGACACAGCAGCGCATCGTCACCGGACTCGTTTCCGCGGCCGGAAAGGACGGTTCGTTCGCGGTCGGCGCGGACGACGTTGCCGTCGACGCATCCGGATCTCTATTCAGCATCGAGACTTCTGCGGGCCGGCATACCGGTCTTCCACGCGTTTACACGAAGCAACTTGGGCGACTGCTAGCGACGTCGCCGGCGGGTACGCGCCGCACGAT
>JBHELU010000311.1:0-13480 GCA_046262955.1 Actinomycetota bacterium
CTCGATCGTCCGCTGACCACTTTCGCCGTTCCGAACGAGCTTGCGGCGGGCGAGCCACCCGAGGCAAGGGGTCTCCCGCGCGACCACGTGCGACTGCTGGTCGCGACAACCAGCGGGATCGACCACGCGCGCTTCGACGAGATCGATCGGTTCTTGGACCCGGGCGATCTGTTGGTCGTGAACACGTCTGGGACACTCCCCGCAGCGGTCAACGGCCGCATCGGCGATCAAGAGCTCGACATCCATTTCTCTACTGCTCTGGACGACGGATCCTGGGCCATCGAGCTACGCATGCAGGATCGCTCAGGTCCCTTCCTGGATGCACGACCGGGGCAGATCGTCGAAGTCCCCGACGCGCGGATCGAGCTCGTCGAGGGCTATCCCGATGCAGTCAAGTTCGGCCGCCTCTGGCGAGCACGCATCGAGACGAAGGGGTCGGTGCTCGGGTACCTCGCCCGACACGGACATCCCATCTCCTACCACTACACGAAGGAGCAACAGCCGTTATCCGCGTACCAGACCGTCTTTGCCGATGTCCCCGGCAGCGCCGAGATGCCGAGCGCAGCTCGTCCCTTTAGCGAGGCACTTGTCACGCGGCTTGTAACGAGGGGCGTCTCCTTTGCACCGATCGTGCTGCACTGTGCGGTGTCTTCTCTCGAGACCGGAGAAGCTCCGTTGCCCGAGCGTTTCGAAGTGCCCGCGTCCACGGCGCGTGCTGTCAACAGGGCGCTCGCCTCCGGCAGCAGGGTCGTTGCCGTCGGAACCACAGTGACCCGCGCCCTCGAAAGTGCGTCCGAGCCAAGCGGGCTGGTTCGCCCGGCACGCGGCTGGACCGAGTTGGTCGTCGGTCGTGACCACCCCCCTCGAGTCGTTCAAGGCCTCATCACCGGATGGCACGATCCGGGGGCCTCGCACCTTCTTTTGCTCGAAGCGGTAGCCGGCGCAGAAACGGTGCAGCGCGCCTACGACGAAGCGCTCGCCCACCGCTACCTGTGGCACGAGTTCGGCGACAGCTGCCTCTTGCTGCCTTAAACAAGCCAAGGAAAACAAAAGGGCAGGTCAGAGGGCTAAAAATTGGTCGAACCCTCCTAAAGGGGGGTTCTCTTGCGTCCGATACCCATAGAGGAGGCTCGGAGTGCCCCCACAGGGTTCCGAGCATTGGGAGATACGACCGGAGGCACCGAAGTGTCCAGCACCGTGACCCCGATGGAGCAGTTCAGAGGCGAAGCCCGAACAGAGGGTCACCGCCGCGCGGGTCAACCAGCTCGCGAGGTGCTCCTCGTGGAGGACGACTGGGCGGTCGTGAAGTTCGTCAACGCCCACCTCGCTCGCGAGGGGTACGACGTCATGGCCGCCGGTAACGTCGGCGAGGCGTGGCGCATCATCCAAGCCGATCCTCCCGACGTCGCGATCATCGACGTTCGCCTTCCCGGCGTCTACGGCTGGGAGCTGATCGAGCGGATCCGTAAGGACAGCCGCTTCCACAAGATGCCGATCCTGGTCGTTTCGGGTGACTTCGACAAGCCCGACCTCGACAAGATCAATTCACTTGGTTGCGATCACCTGGTAAAGCCGATCACCGCACCGGACCTCATGACACACGTGAAGGGTCTATTCGAAGAATCGCAGCGGGTAGATCTGGTCTCGGTGAAGGCGGTGCTGCTCACCAAGAGCTTCAAGATCGAGGGCACGGTTCACGTGTCACCCGAGATAACCAGATTCTCCGACGCCGTGGAGATGGTCGTCGGCGACAACAGGGCGATGTTGCCGGTAACGAACGCCACGATCACGACCCTGAGTGGCGAGCTGGTCGGACGGCCGGGCTTCGTTCAGGTCATGAAGAACGAGATCACTGCAGTTTTTCCGTCGGAGAACAACAATCGCAAGAGTGGAATGAATGGGAGCGATGGCTCGAATCCTGGTAGTTGACGACAACCCCGATATCCGCCTACTCGTGTCCACGATCCTTCAGGACGAGGGCTACGACGTTCAGGTTGCGATCGACGGTCGCGACGCGCTTCGGATTCTCGAGACCGAGAACCCCGACGCGATCGTGCTCGACGTGATGATGCCGGAGATGGATGGCTACGGTGTCCTTCGACAGCTCCGTGCAACGGGCCGCGCTTCGAAAGCGCGGGTTCTCATGCTCACCGCCAGGAACAACGAAGCCGACTGGCTGCGCGGATATCAGTCCGGGGCGAACCAGTACCTGACGAAGCCCTTCGACCCGGACGAGCTCATCGCCGCCGTTCAGAAGCTCCTCCTCATGGCTCCGGATCAGCTGACGAACCACCGTCAGGACGAGCTCGATCGCGCACAGCTGCTGTCGCGCATCGAATCGCTGCTCGGCTAATTCGCCACCCAATCTTTCGTCAGGAACAGCCAGAACGCCAGGCCGGCGTAAGGCCCGTACCGCTTGAAGCGCCTCACGATCGACGAGTCGGCCACCTTTTTGCGACCCACGAGTCGAGCGAACTTCGGTCTCGTCCACGAATCGAGGATCAAGCGACTGTGGCGTCCAAGCAACATCATGATGTGAGCGGCCGCGTAAGGGCCCACCCCCGGAAGCTCCAATAGCCTCTCTTCCATCTCGTCGTCTGAGATGTCTTCGCGCGACGCGCGGCCCAGCTCTTCGAGATCGATTGTCCCTTCGGCGACATCTCTGGCGAGGGCGAGTAGGTAGGCACTGCGATAGCCCGCTCGAGCGACGTCGCGGTACCACTGCTCCCCTACTTCCGCCATCGCTTCGGGAGTCGGGAAGGCTCGTCCCTCGGTCCCGGTCTTCGGAGAACCCGGCGCGCGGGGGCCGAGATGCTCGACCAAGGCACCGACCATCCGCTCGGTGCCGCTCCAAGCGCAGTTCGTTGTGCAGATCGTCTTTACGACGTCCTCGTAAACGGTTGCACTTCGGATCATGCGACCGGCGCCGGTTGCCGCCCATGAGAGATCGGGGTCCTGAGAGGCAACCTCGTAGAAGTCCGACATGTCGCGGTCTAGAGCCAGGATGTGACGAACGGAATCGAGTGTCTCTTTCTTGACACGGTCGCTTGGATCGGAGCCGAGGAACTCGATCCGCGCCCTCCTCGAACCCGTTTCGGTCACCCGAACGGTTCGTGGTTTTCCCCGCTGCGCCGGCACGGTTGCCGTCAAGACGCGCGCCTCTTCATCGACGAACATCGGTGGCAGAGAGGCAACTCCGTGGGACATGATCGTTCGCCACAGATCGACCGGTTCGCTGCCTGCACCTTGGAGCTTGATCGTCGAGGTGCTCAATGCTCGTGTTTTTCTCGGTAGGAGCGAGCCTTGGCTCGATTTCCGCACACCGACATCGAGCACCACGTTTTCGAGTGGTTCTTCGTCGCGTCGTAGAAGGCCCACCGACAGGTGTCGGCGCGGCAGGCCTTCATGTTGGCCCAGGATCCATCCGCCATCGACTCGAACATCGCGCCCAGCACCGAGCCCAACGCTCGGTCGATACCCGATCCCGCCGGTTCGAGCGAGCCACGACCGTCCGCACCGATCTGAAAGGTGAGAGAGGTTCCGGCCGCGAAGGCGTTCAGTACGTCGGCAGCCTGCGCGTCCATCGGCTCGCCGTTGTTGGCGGCCATGAGGGAACGCATCGCCTCTCGAACCTCGATCGCCTTTGCCACGTCGCCATCCGAAGGACCGTCGACTGCGATCCCCCGCTCGTCGAACCAGGCGCTCAGGCCGGTGGGATCCTTGAACGCTTCCTCGTCCCCGTCGAGCTCGTTCGTGTTGACGAAATCTTCGAGCAGCTGCAGGTGTTCTGGAATTCGAGACATCTTGGCTTCCTAACCTTCTATCCTTCTTGACAGGTTACTGTAACCAGTATAGGCTCATAGCCAGTTAGTTGGCAAGGAGAAGGAGGGAGCGCCATGAACACCCTGTTTCACGAAGAGATGGTCCGCCAGCACATAAGCGACCTCCAGGAAGCAGCTCGTGCCGATCACGTGGTCCGGGTCGCCCGGCGTGAGGCGAGGTCCTCAGTCTGGCGGCAGGCAGTCGGGAACCGCCTGGTCGACATCGGCCTGTCCCTGATGGACGAGTGCCGTCCGGTGACTCTTCAAGCCTCGAAGTAGCGCAAGAGCTCCAAGACCCTGAGGGTCAACCCCAGATCCTCGGGCCACCCCGGCGGAGGGGATGAGTCTCTCAACCGCTCGAGGAACATCTCGACGGTTGCATGCTCCGGGGGGACCGCGGCGGCCCCCCAAAAAGTCAGCGCAGTGGCAATCTCCCACTGCCCCCACCACTCTTCTTCGTTATCCCGACACCAGCGAAGTGCCCACTCGGCGGTCTCGGTTTTCGGTCCTTCCGCGAGCCAGTACGCGCCGGCCGCAGCGAGCGTCGGATAAGCGCCGCCGGTGAAGCGACCTTCCAGATCGGACTCCCCTCTCAATAGATCGATCGCGCGGGGGCCGGGATCGCGGCCAACTGCAAGCAATCCACACGCCGCCGACGCGGTCGCCCACACACGCGCTCCCCCCGCGGTGTCGAGATCACCCGGCACATCGTCGGGTGAATCGAGCCACGCAGCAGCCGGGGTACGCGATTCCTCTAGCCAGTCCCCCGCGATCGCTGCCGGACCCGACTCGGTCGCACCCAGCACGACCAGATGACAGAGAGCTTCTCCCGTCGCTCCAGGCGACGGTCTGCCCGTCGGTCCGACGAAAGCTCCTTGTTCGTCCTGACCATTCGGTGTCGGCAACTCCGCCGGTGCGTCGTTCGCGAGCCGAAGCGCACGCCACGACTGCCACTCGTCGCCTTTGGATAGAACGGTTTCGAGTGCGGCGTCGAGGTCGATCATCACGCGAACCTAGTTGACGTTCGCGCGCCTTATGTCTGCGAGGTTGGGATATCCGACTTGGGTACTTCGCGCTGCTCCGCCCCCGGCTTTCGGTCGCGCGGACGCTGTGGGATCAGGTTCAAGCCCGGCAGGTGTTTACGAGGACCCGACCACGGACCGGGCGGCGCGGTCACGTAGTCCGCCACCGCATAGGCGATCGATTCGTAATTGACGCGCCAGCCTTTGAAATGCGGCCAGGCCTCCTCGGGAGACCTTTCGAGCTCGTAGCCAGCATCCTGGATGACGCGTACGCCCCCAAGGAATTCGTCGTACTCCAATTGCAGCGGATCGTGTGGGAAGGGATCGGGGTCGTATTCGATACCCATCGCATCGGCGATGGCGCGCAAGCAGGTGAATCCCATACGCAAAACGAGTCGCGCTTCGATCGGCGCCGATTCCGGAAAGAGTGCGTTCTGCAATGCGGCCGCATCGAGTACCGCCAGGAGTGCCAGTACCCAAGAGCGCAGCGGATGGGGGGATCGGAAAAACAGGAGAACGGGATAGTTCGTGTGGCTTTCCGCCACCTCGGCGGCCCACTGCTCCCATTGCGCGTAAAGATCCGGCAAGCTCTCGCGCAATCCGACGAGTTGAGCGCGGACGAGGATCTCAGGTCCCCATGCCGGCGAGCCTGCGCGGCTCTGCAGGAGGGTCACGAACGTTTCCCGTCTGTTGAACGCGCTGTACATGGTGGGCAGATAAGCGATCTGAAGTGCAACCACGACCAGACCGAATGCAGATGCGAAGAAGTAGACGACATCGGGAGCCGCACCCGTCGCGTGCTCTATGCCCAGCGTGAACACAGACGATCCACTCTGCAGGAGCGCGCTGCCTAGCCCGTCGCCGACCATCGGCCACAACACCAACCCGAAGCCGAGCACGATCAGACCCAGCCACACAGCAAGGAGGGCGATCAGGCCCATAGGCGCCGATCCGGCCAGGATCTTGTCCTTGGTCTCGTAGTCCTCGAATCGGTTAGCAAGGAAGATGAAGCTGCGCAACACCAGTCTGCGTCCCACGAAGACCGACAGATTCGACCGTGTCCCACGAGGCATCACGATCGTGCGCATGATGCTGTTCCCCGTGAACAGGATGACGAAGATCCCGCCGGAGAAGCCGACCCAGCGAAGAGCCTGCATCAAAGACCGATAGGTGCGAACTGACCGGACTTACGTCCGTTGCCGGGTGGACCGGCGAACGCTTGTGCTATCTCGAGCCATTCACGAGCCGCTGGTCCTTCCACCATCAACGACGTGTCGTCTGGGTGCCGGCGCTGGGTGACTACTAGGCAAAAGTCGAGCGCGCTCCCCGCGATCCGATGCTCGGCCCCCTCGTTCCATGCCCACATCTCACCACCCGGCCCGACGAGCACAACCGCAACGTCGACGTCGGGCATCGAGCGTCCGCGCGCGCCGTAGCTGTTTGCTCGAGCACGCACACCGAGATGACAGATGTGTCTAAGACGCGCCGTAGGTGTTCGCGATAGTTGCAAAGCGTCGTAGATGTCTTGTCCGTGCGCCCACGTCTCCATGATCCGTGCAGAGACAAACGAAGCGGGGCTCATCGGGGGGCCGAACCACGGGATACGGGTCGAGGGAGCGAGCCCGGCGAACGCCGCCAGCTCTTGGGCTCCGGCCGATCGCCACCACTGCAGCACACCATTCGGAGCCAACGCACGACCACGGTCGATGGGCTCGTCCATGAATCCGCCGACGTCGAGAGCGACATTCTGCAGCGATGCCGCAAACCCATCGGGATCCGTTGCCGCATGCCTAGCCTGCTCGTCGAAGAAGGCAAGGTGCGAGATCTGGTCGCGGATAGACCATCCTTCCGCGGGTGTGGGCAGATCCCACTGCTCGTCGGACAGAATCCCGACGACACCATCAAGCTCGACGACCTCGGCTTTCAGGTCGGCAACGATCCCCGCGAGATCCGGCATGTGCGAATCCTAGGTGCAGGTGATTAGCTAGCCGCCTGGCTGCATCGGAGCGCTTGGGCTAAGGAGATTCGGATGGCTGGCGGAGATCGTTTGACGGTTGCGGTAACCGGGCCTACGGGCAGCATCGGTCGCGCACTGCTCAGGGCACTCGACTCGGACCCGCGGATAGATCGCGTGATCGGCATGGCTCGCCGTCCATTCGATCCCATCGCTTTCGGCCTCGAGAAGACCGAGTACGTGCAGGGAGACGTCACCGATCGGAGCTCTGTCACCGACCTGGTCAAAGGGGCCGACGTTGTCGTGCACCTTGCGTTCGTGATCTTTGGATCGTCGGACGAGAGCCGGGAGATCAACCTGCAGGGATGCAGAAACGTGTTCGAGGCAACCTTCGAATCCGATGCCACTCGCCTCGTCTACACATCGTCGGTCGCGGCTTATGGGTTCCACGAGGACAACCCGACGCCTCTCAACGAAAGTGTCGAGCCGCGCGGATCCGACGACCACTACTACTCCGCGCAGAAAGCTGAGGTCGAAGAGCTTCTCGGCAATTTGTCGTCCACGATGGGTCGCGGCACCGACGTATACGTCTTCCGCCCGTGCATCGTTGCCGGGCCCACTGCGCTCGATCTGATCGAGCGGATCCCTTACGTACAACTTTCCGAGCGGCTCCCGACACCGGTGAAGAAACTCGTCGGAACGATCCCCTTGCTGCGCCCAGTCATTCCCGACCCTGGGATACCGCTGCAACTAGTTCACGAGGACGACGTCGCGACCGCGCTTACGGCGGCAGTGCTCGGCCGCGGCACGCCCGGCGCGTACAACCTTTCCGCTGAAGGCGAGATCACCCTTTCGGACCTGGCACAAGCGCTCGGCTGGTATTCGATCCCCATCCCCGATCTAGCGGTCGACGCGACCGCTCGCATCGTTTCGCGCCTTCCGATGCTTCCTGCGGAAGCGAAGTGGCTGCAGGCGGTCAAGGTCCCCGTGTTGATGGACAACGCAAAGGCGCGGCGCGAGCTGGGCTGGGAACCACGCAACGACGCGCTGGACACCCTTGCGCAGACCGTTAGCGCGGCCCGAGCACAGGGTCTGCTGCCGTGGAGAACTGCGATCGGAGATCTTTAAACGAGGCCCTCGAACGCCGCGTCTAAGAGCTGCGCCTGCTCCTGCTCGTGGATGCGGGTGCTTCCCGACGCGGGCGACGCACTTTCCGCGCGAGAGACGTGACTCAATCTCGTGTCTTCCGCCAGTTGATCGTGGAGCCGGGCCTGCACGAAGAACCAGGCCCCCATGTTCTCCGGCTCTTCCTGAACCCACCTGACCTCGTCGGCCATCGGATAGCGCTCGAAGATCTGTCGAAGCTGGTCGAGCGGGAACGGATATAGCTGCTCGATACGGACGACTGCAGACGGAACGTCACGTTTAGTGCGCTCCTCCATCAATGCGTACCCGATCTTTCCGGTGCATAGCTGGATCAGCCGTACGTTTTCGGGTTCTTCGACACCGGTGTCGTCCAGCGACTCCTTGAAGTACCCCGACTCGAGTTCTTCCGTTTTCGATTGAGCGACCTTTGCCCTCAGCAACGACTTCGGCGTCAGAACGATCAACGGCTTACGGACCGAGCGATGCATCTGGCGCCTCAAGACATGGAAGTACTGAGCAGCGGTCGTCGGTTGAATCACCTGGATCGAATCTTCGGCGGCCAGGGTTAGGAAACGCTCGAGCCGTGCGCTCGAGTGGTCCGGTCCTTGGCCCTCGTAACCGTGTGGCAGCAGCATCACCAAACCGCTGATCTGCTTCCACTTGTCTTCGCCGGCCACGACGAAGTGATCGACGATCGGTTGCGCGCCGTTGACGAAGTCACCGAACTGCGCCTCCCACGCCACCAGAGCGTCCCCGTTGGCAACCGAGTAGCCATATTCGAAGCCGACCACAGCGAGCTCGGAGAGCAAGCTGTCGAACGCGCGGAAAGGGGCCTGATCTGGATCGAGGTTGTTGAGCGGCCAGTACTCCTCGCCACTCCGGTGATCCACCAGCACCGAATGCCTCTGGCTAAACGTGCCGCGCCGCGAGTCCTGCCCGGAAAGGCGGACCGTCGTTCCCTCGAGAAGCAGTGAACCGAACGCGAGAGCTTCAGCCGCGGCCCAGTCGATCGCATCGCGAACCAGGATGTCGGCACGCTTCTGCAACTGCTTGGCGAGCTTCGAGTGCGGCTCGAATCCCTCTGGAAAGGTGGACAGCGAGTGCATCACCCGATCGAGGCGATCGCGATCGACACCCGTCTCCACATGCGGAAGGACACCAACTACCTCGGGCAACAGAGCCTCGACGTCATCCCGCCTGGATTTCTTGGTCTCGTCGAAGGCTCTCTGCATTCGAGCACGGAAGGATTCGAGGAACTCTTCGGCTTCCTCCACTGTTATCTCGCTTTTGTTCAGGAGTTGCGCCGTGTACAGCTTTCTGACCGAGCGACGCTCCTCGATGCGCGCGTACATCATCGGCTGAGTGAACGCCGGTTCGTCTGCCTCGTTGTGGCCGTAACGCCGGTAGCAAACGAGGTCGATCACGATGTCCAGGTTGAACCTCTGCCGGTAAGCGAACGCGAGCTTGACCGCACGCACGCACGCCTCCGGATCGTCGCCGTTCACGTGGATGATCGGGCACGCGACGATCTTCGCGATGTCGGTCGCGTATGTGGATGAGCGTCCGGACGACGGTGCCGTCGTGAAGCCGATGTTGTTGTTCACGACGATGTGCACCGTTCCCCCGGTGCGGTAACCCTGCAGCGCCGACAGGTTGAAGGTCTCGGCAACTATCCCCTGCCCGGCGAAGGCTGCATCGCCGTGGATCAAGACTGGCAGGATGCGGCCCCAGGATTCCTGGCCCAACAGATCTTGCTTGGCCCGAGCCATGCCCTCGACGACAGGGTCGACGGCTTCGAGGTGAGACGGGTTGGACGACAGCACGAGCGCCAGCGACTCGCCGTTCCGCGACTCGAACCGTCCCGTCATCCCGAGGTGGTACTTGACGTCGCCCGAGCCCTGAACGGTTTTCGGATCAATCTCGCCTTCGAACTCTTTGAAGATCTCCTCGAGCGGTTTACCGACGGTGTTCGCAAGGACGTTCAGACGACCGCGATGGGCCATCCCCATGACCGCTTCGACGACGCCTTCGTTCGCAGCGGTCTCGAACAGCACATCGAGCATCGGGATCAGGCTTTCGGCTCCCTCGAGCGAGAAGCGCTTCTGCCCCGTGTACTTCGCGTTTAAGAAACGCTCGAACGCTTCGGCCGCGATCAATCGGTCGAGGATGTGTTTCTTGTCCTCAGTGCTCAGCTCTTCGGTCGCCTCGGTCTCGACGCGTTGCTGGATCCAATGCTTCTGGTCGGGATCCGAGATGTGCATGTACTCGATGCCTGAGGTCCTGGAGTACGCGTCGCGCAATGTGTCGAGGATGCGCCTTAGCGATTGCTTGCGGGGGCCGGGAAGGCCCTCAGCCAGGAACTCGCGGTCGAGATCCCAGACTGTTAGCCCGTAATAAGAGAGGTCGAGCTCGGGGTGCGCCAGCACCTCGTATCCGATCGGGTTCAGGTCCGCGAGTAGATGTCCGCGCACTCGATACATGTTGATCAAGCGGATGACGCGTGACTGCTTCTCGAGATCTGCTTCATCTTCGTCGATCGCCGCGTTGTCCCGGCTCCAGCGAACCGGCTCGTATGGGACCGCCAGTGAAGCGAAGATCTCGTCGTAGAAGCGGTGGCCGCCGAGCATCAGCTCCTGCACGTAAGCAAGGAACTGTCCCGATTCGGCCCCCTGGATCACCCGGTGGTCGTAGGTGGAGGTCATCGTGATGGTCTTGCTGACGCCGAGGCGCGCAAGAGCGCGCGGATCGGCCGCTTCGTACTCCGCGGGATAACCGACGGCGCCAACCCCGACGATCAAGCCTTGATTCGGCATCAGCCGCGGAACCGAAAGTCGCGTGCCTACCGTTCCCGGATTGGTAAGAGTGATCGTGGTGTCGGCGAAGTCATCGGTCTTCAATTCGTTGGCGCGCACCCGACGGATCACGTCTTCGTACGCCCCGAAGAAACCTGCAAAGTCCTGTTCGTCCGCTCGCTTGATATTCGGAACGAGCAGAACGCGGGAGCCGTCCTTCTTCTGTATGTCGACGGCAAGACCGAAGTTCACGTGCTTGTGCTCGACAACGTGCGGTGAGCCCTCGATCTCGGCAAAGCTCGCCTTCATGCCGGGATGGACTTCGAGGGCCTTCAGCACGGCCCACCCGATCAGGTGTGTGAACGAGACCTTGCCGCCCCGCTGGTTGGCGAGGTATCGGTTGATGATCCGGCGGTTCTCCTCGAGGAGCTTTGCCGGGATCGTGCGAACCGAGGTCGCCGTGGGAACGCCGAGCGACGACTCCATGTTCTGAGCGATGACACCTGCGACCCCACGCAAGGGGGTCGCGTCCTCGGGGGTCTCGGGCAGCGCGGTGGCTTCTTCTGCTAGGGCCGAGACGTCTTTCTCGGCCGGAGCCTCGGTGCTCGGGGCCGAGCCGTCGGCCGGAGGACGAGCCCTGGTCGGCTTGTAGTCCTCGAAGAACTCCCGCCATGTGTCGGCTACCGAATGGGGATTTTCCTGGTAGCGGCGATACATCTCGTCGACGAGCCAGATGTTAGGCCCGAAGGCTTCTTTGGAGATGTCGTCTGCCACTCAGATCACCGCTTTTGTGGGGAAGGCACCAAGAGTAGGTGTCCATACCCTATTAATCCAAACGGCCCCGTCGGGCGCCTATTCCGGGGGTTGCTCCGTCCACTCCTGCAAGGGAACCTGGGGCATCCCGTAATTGGAAATCAGTGACATGTAAGGAGTGGGGTCCCCGCTCCAGTTCAGCTGCTTGATCTCCTGCTGGGTGCGCCTTCCCGTCAGCGTCCGAAGCAGGTCGATCTTGCTTCCTGTGAGGGTGATGCCCGGCTCGCCTTTTCCGGCAACCCAGCTGTGACCGTCGTCGGTCTGGATGGTTACCGGTGGGAGTCCCGCGTCCTTGACTCGCTTGCCGAAGTACTTCACGTACCGCTCGAGCGCAACGAGCAACGCCTGCTCACCAGGGCCGCCCTTTGCCCCCAGCGCTCCGAGCATGTCCAGCTCGTGAGTGACGAGATCTCCGATCAATGCCGAGGCTCGGCCCTGAGGAATGGCATCCATCACGCCGGCGATCTTGGGGGCGAGTTGCTCCCACTCGTCGTCGATCTCTTTCACCGATTTGTCGCCGCGTCGCTCGACTTGCGACTGGGTCCACTCGCTCGAACCCGCAGCGTCGACATTCATCCCGGCCGTGTCTTCGCCGATCCCGACTAGGTGAGCGAAAAGATCCTTCACGCTCCAATCGGGACATGCCGGAACCTTTTTGTCGAGCTGCTCTTGGGATGCCGCACGCACCATGTCGCGAACGCGTTTTCGTCCCTCTTCGTACGCATCTGCCATCTCACCCATTCTCAGCACCTTAATCCGACCCGCTTGACTTGTTCTCGGATGCGTATAAGCGTGACTTTGACCCGACCCAAGGAGGCAGTTGCATGGATGCTCTGAAGCTGTTCGAGAAGGGGCTGAACCAATTCGGTGAGCTCGTTTCCGCGATCAAAGAAGACCAATGGGGCGACTCGACGCCGTGCAGTGACTGGGACGTGCGTGCCCTGACCAACCACGTACTGGGCGAGGTCCTGTGGATGCCGCCGATGCTCGAGGGAAAGACGATCGAAGAGGTCGGCGACCGATTCGAAGGCGACCAGATCGGCACCGATGCTTCCGCCACGTGGGCCGAGGCGCAACGAGTGGCGGCCGAAGCGGTCAACCAACCGGGAGCGATGGAGAAGACGGTGCATCTGTCGTTCGGCGACTTTCCCGGGCGCATGTACCTGGGCCAGGTGCTCATCGATCTAACGATCCACGCATGGGATCTCGCTCGGGGCATAGACGCGGACGACCAACTCGATCCTGAGCTCGTCGAATTCGTCACCGCAGAGTTCACTCCGCAGGTGGACGCATGGCGGGCCGGGGGCGCCTTGCAGGACGAGGTGACCGTTCCCGACGACGCCGATCAACAGACGAAGCTGTTGGCCATGGCCGGGCGCAAGGCCTGATTTCGTTCCGACCCACGGAATCAACCGGAACGATCAGCAGTTAGCGTCTTCGGGGGCCGATCGAGCGGCCCCCTAAGACGGAAGGTCACCGGTGCAGTTGCGATCTCTTGTTTCATCGCGTGCGGAAGGGCGGTTGCTCACGCCCGTTTTTCTGCTGATAACCGCTGCGACCGGTGCCTACTTCTTCGCGTTGGGTGTCATCACACCGATCCTTCCACGCTTCGTAGAAGGTCCACTTCATGAGGGCAACGTCCAGGTCGGCATCGCGATCGGCACTTTCGCGCTGACTGCCGTTCTGCTCCGTCCGTTCGTTGGAGTCTTAAGCGACCGGCGCGGGCGGCGACCCCTAGTGATGTTCGGCGGAGCGCTGGTCGGCGCATCGATCGCTTGCTACTCGATCTCGACGTCACTCGCCTTGTTGATCTTGTTCCGCGTCACAAGCGGGGTCGGCGAAGCCGCGTTCTACGTCGGCGTTGCGAGCGTGGTCAACGACATCGCGCCGGACGAGCGGAGGGGTGAGGCGCTCAGTTACTTCTCACTAGCG
>JBHELU010000312.1:0-8188 GCA_046262955.1 Actinomycetota bacterium
ATCATCTATTTGTCCCCTGGCTGTACCTGACGACGATTGGAGCACTGGCGCTCGTGGCGTTCGCGGTGGGGGGGCGCGGCATGATCCTGAGCACTCGTCGCCCGATCGGGCCGATTATCCGAGACCTCTAGACGAATGTCGATCCTTCCCACACGACAAATCCCAAAGAAGGCGTCGCGCCTCGATCGTTCCCCCTACCGGGTCGCCGTCGGACTCTTTGCCTTGGTCGGTGCAACATTCGTCGGGGAGAGCATTCAGCACCATGCCGGGCCGCTGCAGGCTTGGCCGCTCTACGCGTTGTGGGAGCCGTCGATCGGCCCCCGGATTTTTCTCGTTTGTGCGATCGCGGCAGTCGGATGGTTTCTCAAGCGGGCCGCGCTGCGGGTTCGCCGATCGGTGTTCCTCACCATGATCGTCGCGTTCACGTGGACGTTCGCACTTGTGGTGGCAATTCAAGGCTCTAGTGTCAAAACAGAATCGGGGTGCTGCGCTCGCGGGGGAGCACCTGCCGAGATAACTGCGCCATTTCGAGACTCGGATAGTTATTTCGCAAATGTTGCGCTCGTAGATCGGTTGGGGCCCAAAGAGTTCGCCGAGGATTACTCGACTCTCGATCAGCCGCCATATACGAAGTTGTCGATCCACGCCCTCACTCACCCCCCCGGTGCACCACTACTCCTGTGGGCTAGTGATGAAGCCGTTGGCGAGAACCTATTGGGCGTCTGTCTGCTGATGATGCTGCTGGGCGCATTGTCGAGTGTGGCTACATATCTGATTGCGTTGGAGCTCCATGGGGAACGTGCGGCTCGTCTCGCCGGACTTCTGTTTTGTGTCGCTCCTGCCGTCGTCCTCTATCTAGCGACATCGATGGACGCGGTGTTCATGACCGGCATCGCGTTCTGTTTTGCCGCGCTTGTCAGAGGGTTGCGGTCGGACAAGTGGGCTTTTGTCGCCGGCGTGCTCTTCGCTTTGGCATTGATGCTGACGTTCTCGGCCCTGGCGATCGTTCTCGTCGCGTTTGGTTTGGCAGCCGTGTGGGGGCGCGAAATCTCCTCGGCAGAGCTCGCGCGCCGGGGAACCTTTCTGCTTTTGGGACTGGCCGGCGGCCTGGGCGGATTCTGGCTAGCGCTCGGTGTCGACATGCCGGGCGTCTGGGCCGCAACGACCGCAGCCCACGCGACTCTCGCCTCCACGTATAGGCCGTACCTCTATTGGGTGTGGGCCAACCTCGTCACGTTTTTCATAGTCGCCGGCATCCCGCAAGCGGCGCTCATGGCATGGGAGGTCAGGATCCGGTGGCGAAGCCGAACGCCCGGCCTCGAGACCGTGACGCTCGTGACGCTCTTACTCCTTACGGTCTCAAACGTCTTCAAGGGCGAGGTCGATCACATCTGGTTGTTCATGGTTCCCCTGGTCGCCGTTTCGGCGGGTGCCGGCCTGGATCACCTCACGGCCGATAACGAGAGCCGCGAGCTCGCACGGGCCCTCGGCTGGTCGGCGTTCCAAGCGGTGGCGATGCAGGCGCTGCTCTTCACCTACTGGTAGGGATTCCCTGATGGGAGCCGTGTCCTAGGACCATCCGGGCAAAACGGGCTAAACCTCAGAGCCACTAGCTGCCGATATTCCCTGCTCGCGGCTAAAGCCGGGCCTCATTGTGGCCGATTTCTTATCTTGACCGGTGTTGAGCACGGTTGTTGAATGACAGGCCCTCTGTTAACGGTTGTGAATAACTGTGACGGGGGCGCCCTTCAAGAAAGGTGCGGGTCATGACGGAGCAGGGCTTCACCGAGCCTCTTCTGACCGTCGGCGAGGTTGCCGGCGTCATGAGGGTCTCCAACATGACCGTCTACCGGCTCATCAAAGGTGGACAGCTCGGGGCGATCCGCGTCGGCAAGAACTACCGGATCCGCCGGTCCGACCTCGAGCGCTACCTCGACGAGCGGGCCACCTCAACCTCTCAGGACCTCTGATGCCATTCACCGTTCGCGCGTCGGCGCCCGTGGGCCTCGACATAGGAACGAGCGCGGTCCGCGGAGCTGCCATATCCACCTCGAGTAACTCTCGATCCCTGGTCGGGTTCGGTCAGGTCGCGCTTCCTCCGGGAGCCGTTGTCGGCGGCGAGGTTCGCGAGCCCGCGGCCGTGTCCGAGGCGATCGGCCAGCTCTGGAAGCGCGCCAAGTTCGGCTCCCGCAAGGCTTACATCGGGATAGCCAACCAGCGAGTGCTCGTTCGGCAAGTCGATTTCCCTGCACTCGAAGAGAAGGAGTTCCGGTCATCGCTGCGTTACATGGCGGCGGACCAGATCCCCATGCCGGTTGAAACGGCTCAGCTCGACTTCCAGATCCTCGAGGAGTTCACGAACGAGAACCAGGAACCGATGATGCGCGTCTTGCTTGTCGCCGCAGCCACCGAGATGGTGGAGTCGGTCGTCGACGCGGTGACCGCTGCAGGGATCGAGCCTCTCGGCGTCGACCTGTCCCCGTTTGCCGTGGCGCGGGCGGTTAGCCCCGTAGCGCGCGGTGAGGTGGGACTGGCCGGAGCCGAGGCCGTTGTCGACATCGGTGCCGGCGTTACTTCGATCCTGGTTCACAACAACGGCGAACCGCGTTTCGTTCGCGAGGTGCTGCTCGGCGGCGACGAGATAACCGAAGCGATCGCCACGAACGCCCACCTCACCTACGAAGAGGCAGAGGCCGTCAAGCTAGATCTCTCGCGCGGCGTCGGCAGCGAGGACACGCGCGAGATCATGAACCAGCGCGCTTCCATGCTCGTCGAAGAGATCCGTAGTTCGTTCGACTACTACGGAACGCTTGCCGACAACGACCCGATCGTCTCGGTGGTCGTCACCGGCGGAGCGTCGCTGACACCGGGTCTCATCGACAAGCTCGACGATGCGCTGCGGATCAAGATCCAGCCGGCCGCCTATTTCGCGGACCTTCAGACGAAGAAATCGGGGCTTACGCCTGAGCAGCTTCAGCAGGTGGAGCCGCTCGCCGGCGTTGCAGTGGGGCTGGCGATGGGAGCGGCCGACTGATGATCCGCCGCGTCAACCTTCTTCCCGAGAAGTATGCCGAGCTTCGCAAGCAAAAGCGCACAGTTGGTTACGCCGCGCTCGCCGGCGCGGTCGTCCTTGGTCTCTTGATCTTCTATTGGTTCTCGTTGTCGTCTCAGATCAGCAGTGCCAACGACGACTTCGCTGCGACCCAGCAAGTGAACGCCCAGATCCAGCAACAGGTCAGCGCGCTGCAGCACTTCGCGCAGCTTCAGACAGAGGTCAACACCAAGCAGCAGGCTCTGGCAAGTGTCATGACCGGTGACGTGGATTGGTCTGCCGTTATGTCGGAGCTGGCGATGGTCATACCGAGCGATGTGTGGCTCGATTCGATGACCGCGTCGGCAGGCACGACCGAAGGCTCTTCCCAGGTCGGCACCGAAACCGCTGATATCCCGATAACGAACAAGCCGTCGTTCGGCCGCATCGCCTTCACCGGTTCGGCAACGTCCATGACCGGCGTTGCAAAGTGGCTTCTGGGTCTGGGCAAGGTCAAGGATTTCGCGGCGACGTTCCTCAACCGCGCCGACGGAGGGGACTCGGGCGACGTGATCGCATTCGATAGCACCGTTCAGTTGACGGAGGCGGCCGCAAGCCAGCGCTTCCAGGGACAAGCGCCATGAAGACTCGAGCGCGTCTTCTTATCGCCATTGCGATCGCAGTGGTTGTGAACATCTTGTTCTTTGCGTTCTTCATCCAGCCGCGACGTTCGGATCTATCGGCAGCGCGCGCTCAAGCGGACGCCGCAGCACAGCAAACCCAATCTCTGAGGGCACAGCTGGCTCAGTTGCGTTCGCTTCAGAAGGATGCACCGAAGCTTCAATCTCAGCTTGCCGACTTCGGACAGCTTGTCCCGGAAAGCGATGAGGTGGGCCACTTCATCTTTCAGGTGCAGCACGCGGCCGACCAGGCCGGCATCGGGTTCTTGTCGATCGAGCCGGAGATTCCTAAGGCCCCACCTGAGGGTGCGAGCCTTGCGGAGGTGCGCGTCACGATCGGTGCCTCCGGTGGGTACTTCGCGCTGCAGGACTTCGTCCGACGTCTTTACGCGTTGGAGCGCGCGGTGCGTATCGACAACCTGACGATGACGACAAGCGGCACCGGATCGTCGGGGTCGACCGGGGCGGTTCCTTCGCCCGGAGCAAGCCCCGCCCCTACGACCAGCCAGCAAGTGACCATCTCGCTATCGATGGCGGCGAGGATCTTCTTCGCCCTTCCGTCGGGCGCGAGCACGGGGAGCACGGCACCTGCCGCACCGGCTCCTGCCCCCGCAACGAGTGCGCCGGCGGCATCGCCGAGCGCAGGAGGCTGATCGACGTGGACGAGAGAACGATCGTTTCACCGAGCCGCAAGCGCATGGTCATTGGTGTCGTCGCTGCGTGCGTCGTGCTTCCGATGTTCTTCATCCTGACGCACACGAACGCCAAGACGAACCCGCAGCCGTTCACGCGCCCAGGCGGGATTCAGACGCCGGCGCCCGTCGAGACGAGCGTCAACGCCGCGACGAAGCACCCGATCGAAACGTTCCAGGTGTTCGCTCCACGCGATCCCTTCGAACCTGTTGTGATCTCGGGTGGAGGAACCGGAACGGCGGGCTCGACGACCCGCACTCCGTCACCCGGCTCCACAACTGGAACCACCTCGGGCACGGGAGCCTCTTCCGGCACGAGCGGAGACGGCTCGACTTCGGTTACCGGGCATCGCGTGAAGTTGATCGACACGTTCACGCAGGGTGGCGCGAAGAAAGCCCGCATCGAGGTCGATGGCACCGTTTACACGGTGGCGCCCGGCGAGACGTTCGCGACGAACTTCAAGCTGTTGTCGATCCAGAACGAGTGCATCACGGCGTTCTTCGGCGACGACCAGTTCTCTCTCTGCCAAGGCGAAGAGATCCTCAAGTAGCGCTCTTCTAGACTGACAGAATGAGCAGGCTTCGCTATCTCACGGCAGGGGAGTCGCACGGACGCGGCCTCGTCCCGATCCTGGAAGGGCTCCCGGCCGGCCTCCCGATAGAGACGAAGTGGATCGAAGACGAGCTAGTTCGACGCCGCGCGGGTTACGGACGCGGCCCCCGCATGAAGATCGAGAAGGACGCGCTCACCATCGTTTCCGGCGTCCGCGGGGGCAAGACCTTGGGCAGCCCCGTTGCCATCAGCATCGCAAACACCGAGTGGGACAAGTGGAGTCACGTGATGCCGGTCGAGGGCGAGCCCGGAGGGCGACCCCTCACCAGACCTCGCCCCGGACATGCCGACCTGCCGGGCATGCAGAAGTACGGGTTCGACGACGCGCGGAACGTCCTCGAGCGAGCAAGTGCTCGCGAAACTGCAGCGCGGGTCGCGATCGCGGCGCTGGCCAAAGCTCTACTGGCGAGATTGGGGATCCGCATCGTCTCGCACGTGGTTCAGATCGGCGAAGTGCAGGTCCCCGACCAAAGGGCGTTACCAGGCCCCGACGATCTCGAAGCGATCGATGCGTCGTCGGTCCGGTGCTTCGATGCCGATACATCGACGGCGATGGAGGGCGCGATCGACGACGCGCAATTGAATGGGGATTCGTTGGGCGGGGTGGTCGAGATCCTTACCTTCGGAGTGCCTCCCGGCCTTGGTAGTCACGTCCATTGGGATCGAAAGCTCGACGGTCGTCTGGCCGGCGCGCTTATGGCCGTCCCGGCGATCAAGGGCGTCGAGCTAGGTGACGGTTTCGCGGTTGCAGGAAAGCTGGGCTCGGTGGCTCACGACGAGATCGAGCCCGATCTGTCGCGCGCTACCGATCGCGCAGGCGGCACCGAAGGCGGGATGACAATCGGAGGAACGCTTCGGTTGCGGGCGGCGATGAAACCGCTGTCGACGCTCAAGAAACGATTGCGGACCGTGGATCTGTCGACTGGGGAGCCGGACGAAGCATTTCAGGAACGCACGGATGTCTGCGCGGTGCCGGCGGCCGCAGTGGTCTGTGAGGCAGTCGTTGCCTTGGTGCTTGCGGACGCGGTGATGGAGAAATTCGGGGGCGACACCATCGAGGATCTCGAGGCTGCCGTCGACCACTATCTGACGAGGATCGCCGACAAGGCTCGTCATTGATCGTCCTGATCGGTTTCATGGGAGCCGGCAAATCGACGGTCGGGACAGCAGTAGCCGCTCGGCTCAACCGGCCGTTCGTCGATACCGACTCGATCATCGAGCAGCGCGAAGGCCGATCCGTGGCCGAAGTGTTCGAAAGGGAAGGAGAAGGTCACTTCCGCGCCGTCGAGCGCGATGTGGTTTTGAGCATCCTCGCTAACGCCGACACGGAACGGGATACCGGTCAGGTGGTCGCGTTGGGAGGTGGCTCGATCACAAGCCCAGACGTCCGCGCGGTCCTTGCCGGCCACGATGTCGTGTACCTGAGTGTCGGCCTGGATGAAGCGATGCGGAGGTTATCGGGCGATGCAACGCGACCCCTTCTCGAGGGTGATGAGATACCGGTGCTCTATCAGTACCGTCGCTCGCTATACGAAGAGGTAGCAAGCGTGACGATCGTCACCGACGGTAAGTCCGTGCGCGAGTGCGCAGACGAGATCGCGTCCATCGTTGGAGAGCAAAAAGATGGAACGACGATCATCACCGTCGCTGCCGGCGCGCGCCCTTACGACGTCGTTGTGGGGACCGGAGTCCTTCCTCGCCTGGGACAAGACCTGCCGCACGATCTGGATCCCGAGCGAGCGTTCATCATCACGCACGAGATCCTTCGGCCGGTCGCCGACCGCGTGGCTTCCTCGCTCAAAGATCGAAACATCTTGCCGGTGGTCGCCACCATCGCCGAGGGAGAACGCTCGAAGTCACCTGCCACGGCCGTTGGCCTGTGGGAGCAGATGACACAGGCCGGGATGCATAGGAACGATCTCGTGGTCGGTGTCGGGGGAGGAGTCGTTACCGACCTCGCAGGATTCGTGGCATCGACCTACAACCGCGGCCTTGCCGTGATCCAGGTTCCGACCACCCTGCTCGCACAGGTCGACGCCGCGATCGGGGGCAAGACCGGCATCGATCTAGAAGCGGGCAAGAACCTCGTAGGCACGTTCCATCAACCGGCTCTCGTTGTCGTCGATGCCGACGTGCTGAGCACGCTCCCGGTAGAAGAACTTCGCAGCGGTTTGGCGGAAGCGATAAAAGCCGGACTGATCGCAGACGAGGGACTGGTGGAAACGATCGAGGCGAACGCGAAACGCATCGTCGACGGCGAGCGCGATGTGCTTCTCGAGGTCATCGTTAGCGCCGTTCAGATCAAGGCACAGGTCGTCGCGGCGGACGAGAAAGAATCGGGCAAAAGAGCGTGGTTGAACTATGGGCATACGTTCGCACACTCGATCGAAGCGATCGATCGCTACGAAGGTCTGCGCCATGGAGAAGCGGTCGCCGTCGGTATGATGGCCGCCGCATATCTATCCAACGAGCTGGGTCGCCTCTCCCAACACGAAGTCGACCGCCATCGTGATGTCCTGACGGCTGTTGGGCTGCCGGTGAGCATGAGCCTCGACCTGGAACAACTGGAACGGGCCTGGCTTCTGGACAAGAAGCACCGAAGGGGCACTAGGTTCGTAGTGTTGGATGGGATCGGGCAGCCGGTGGCAGGAGTCACCGCCCCTCACGAAGTCTTGGAGAAAGCGATCGAAAGGCTGGCCGGATGAAGGTACTGGTGATCCACGGGCCGAACCTGAACCTGTTGGGCTCGCGCGAGCTGTCTGTGTATGGGACGGCGACGCTGGCCGACGTCGACGACGTGATCCGCAAGGCCGCGGCCGAGCTGGGGTGTGAGGTGGGCATCCACCAAACGGCCCGCGAGGGGGAGATCATCGAGCTGCTCCATGCGGGGATCGACGAGGTGGACGGGGCCGTGGTCAACCCGGCGGCTTATGCGCATACCAGCAGAGCTATCGCGGACGCGTTTCGGGCCGTGCCGTTCCCGGTGATCGAGGTTCACCTCTCGAATATCCATGCTCGCGAACCGTGGCGCAGACATTCGGTAACCGGTGAAGCTGCTCGAGGGATCGTTTGTGGGCTCGGCCCCCAGTCGTACGTCGCGGCACTGCGCGCCCTAGCCGAGGAGGCAGCCGATGCCTGATCACAAAGCACGGGCGGCGCGTGTTCTCGAGGC
>JBHELU010000313.1:0-2883 GCA_046262955.1 Actinomycetota bacterium
CGTAGGCGATCTCGAGCACGGGATCTGCTCCCGCTTCTTGCAGGTGATACGAGCAGACGTTGATAGGATTCCATCTGGGGACCTCGTGGAGCGTCCACGTGATGACGTCGGTGGTGAGGCGGATGGACTCTTTCGGCGGAAAGATGTGAGTGCCCCGCGATAGGTACTCCTTCAAGATGTCGTTCTGCGTGGTTCCGGCAAGCGTCGATCGATCGGCCCCCTGCTCATCGGCTGCCGCCACGTAGAGGGCCAGTAGCCACATCGCCGTTGCATTGATCGTCATCGACGTGTTCATCTCTTGAAGCGGGATGCCGTCGAAGACCTTGCGCATATCGCCGATGTGACCGATAGGCACCCCAACCTTTCCGACCTCACCTGCGGCCATCTCGTGATCCGCGTCGTAGCCGGTCTGGGTGGGGAGGTCGAATGCGACCGATAATCCGGTCTGCCCTTTTGCAAGATTGGACTTGAACCTGAGGTTCGTGGCCCGAGGGCTCGCGTAACCTGCGTAGGTCCTAAAGATCCAGGGTTTGTCTTTGGGCTTGCGCGCGCCTTTTTGATCCATCGCCCGAATCGTAGTCGGGGTGAGGGGGCCGCGACCCCATTAATCTTTAGCGCCTACACCTATCAAGGAGCACCTGTGACTGAGATCAACAAGGTCGGCGTCGTCGGCTGCGGAACCATGGGCTCGGGCATCTGCGAGGTATGCGCTCGCGCCGGGTTCGAGGTCATCTTCGTAGAGACCACCGAAGAGCTTGTGGAAGCCGGACGCGAGCGGATCGGCAGGAGCATCGATCGCGCCGTCGAGCGCAACAAGCTCGAGCGCTCGGAAGCCGACGGGATCCTCAGTCGGATCGGTTCGAGCCTCTCGATGGAAGGCCTAGCGGACTGCGACATCGTCTTCGAAGCGGTCCCCGAGAAGTTGGAGTTGAAAAAGATGGTGTTTGGAGAGCTCGATTCGATCCTGGGCCCAGAAGCACTGCTCGCGACGAACACCTCCTCCTTGCCCGTGATCGACATGGCCGTTGCGACCAAACGTCCCGATCGTGTGATCGGCTTCCATTTCTTCAACCCCGCACAGGTGATGAAGCTTGTAGAGCTCGTCCGCACTGTGGCTACGGACGATTCGGTTGTCAACGCGGCGCGTCGCTTTGCAGAGAAGCTCGGCAAATCTCCGGTCGTCTGTCGCGACCGCGCCGGGTTCATAGCGAACCTCTTGCTGTTCCCTTACCTGAACTCCGCCGTCCGGATGTTCGACGCGGGATTCACGTCGCGAGAGGACATCGATGCGGCGATGCAGCTCGGCTGCGGGCATCCGATGGGCCCGCTCGCGCTGATGGATCTGATCGGGCTCGACTCGGGTTACGAGATCTGCGAAGCGCTGTGGCGACAGTTCCGAGACGATCAGGATGCGCCGGCTCCGTTGATTAAGCAGTACATGGTTGCCGGATACCTCGGTCGCAAGACCGGACGGGGTTTCTACCGGTACGAAGCCCCGGAGTCGTCTCACGTCGTCGACGCCGTTCCCGACGAAGCCGGAGTGCCTTCCTCAGACATCTCGACGGTTGGCATCGTCGGGACCGGGCTGATGGCTTCAGGGATCGCCGAGGTCGTTGCTCGTTCGGGGGCCGAAGTCATCCTTAGAGGCCGCAGCGAGGCCGCGATCAAAAGATCCAAAGCCGCGGTCCAGAAGAGCCTCGACAAAGCCGTGTCGCGCGGAAAGCTCGAACTGGATGCAGCCGACCAGATCCTCGGCCGGATCACGACGACTCTCGAGTTCTCAGACCTGGCCGAAGCCGACCTGGTGGTCGAAGCCGTCGCCGAGGACCTCCCGGTGAAGCTGCAGGTCTTCGAAGAGCTCGATCGGTCCACGAAACCGGAAGCGATCCTGGCAACCACGACCTCGTCTCTGCCGGTTGTCGATGTCGCTGCGGTGACAGATCGGCCGGGGAGAGTGCTCGGTCTTCACTTCTTCAATCCCGCTCCCGTGATGAAACTGGTCGAGATCGTTCGTACCGTCGCGACGTCATCGGATGTCGAGAAACGCGCGGCGGCATGGGTTCGAGCGATCGGTAAGCACCCCGTTCGCTGCCGCGACCGTGCCGGGTTCATCGTGAACTTTTTGCTGTTCCCGTATCTGAACGATGCGGTGCACATGCACGAGCAGGGGTACTCGAGCCCTGAAGACATCGACACAGCCATGAAGCTCGGCTGCGGGCACCCGATGGGGCCGTTCGAGCTGATGGACATCGTGGGCCTCGACGTGACGTACGCGATCTTGAACTCACTGCACGAGGAGTTCCGCGAGCGGCGGTACGCGCCGGCTCCTTTGCTCGAGCACATGGTTAGGGCCGGGTACTTGGGCCGGAAGACCGGCCGCGGCTTCTACGACTATTCCGGATAGCGCTTATTTACTGTCGGCGCGTCCGTTCTTTCCGGGGTACTCGCGGCCCCCGAACGGGAACCGGGTCGATAGCCGCCAGGCATCGTCTTTGCTGAAGCGATCCCTATAGTCGAGCATCCCCAGCCTGCGCCCTTGCGCTCGGGCGGAGCGGAGCCACAAAGAGGTCGCACGCGCCGCTCGCTCTTGCTCGATCGCTTCTTCGATCGCGCGGAGGATGGCACGTTCTTCTTCCGGCGTTGCCTCGCCCGAGATGTCCAGCGCCTCTACGCGCTCGCCTTTATCCGGCGCGCTCACAGAGGGATGTTCCCGTGCTTCCGCTGAGGGATGGTCTCGCGCTTGGAGCGCAGCATCTCTAGAGCTTTGACGAGACGACGGCGTGTGTCTTGGGGTTCGATGACGTCGTCGACATAACCTCTCTCGGCGGCGATGTACGGGTTCGTGAATCGATCCGAGTAGTCCTTGATCAGTTCGGCCCTCTT
>JBHELU010000314.1:0-5509 GCA_046262955.1 Actinomycetota bacterium
GGATCGCGACAACCTCGGCGACCAGCACAAGCACGACCAGCGTTTTCCCGATCGTGGCGAGCCTGAAGCGATCCATTTCAGTCGTGGAAGAAGAAAGCCGGTTTAAACGAACGCTGCCATCCGCTCCGGACGTTGGAACAGCACAGCCTGGCGAACGACGCGACGCTTCCTGCCGCCGGCCCACGAAGTCAGGACCAGGGCCTCGCCGGAGGCCATCAGGCTCATCGAAAGAACGAGCGCGACCAGAACGGAAAAGCCGGTGAAAGCCAGCGTCCCGTTCAACGAGCCGGCGCCGGATGTTTCGGCTTCGGTTGCTGCCTGCTTCTGCGCTGCGGTGTTCTGAATGTGCGTCCCTAGAACGGTCGGTTGTCCGGAACCGAGCTTGTTGCCGGAGCCGATGACCTTGTGGATGTTCTTCTTGTCGTGCTTGCTCGGTGCCAGAGGATCGGTGCTCGCGACCCGGCTGCCGACCGTGTAGGCGACGTTGTGGGACCCGCGTTGCGAGCCCACTGCGCGATCCCGAACCGCTGCTGTCGGGGTTGTCGAAGATGGAGCGGTCCTTGTCGACGAGCTCGATGAGTCGTTCGTGGAGGAGCCATTGCTCGAGGGTTGATCGCCGGACGAACTGGTTTGCGTGGTGTCTGCGGGTGTGGTGTCTGCGGGTTGGGTACTGGTGCCCGTTGATCCCGGCAATGAAGAAGTTGTTCCCGATGTGGATCCGGTGGTAGTTGAGGTCTCTACGGATCCTCCGGGGACGCTCGCCGTGGTGTCGGAGACCGTCTGGGTCGCGGCTCCCGTGTCAACGGTCTGGTCGACGGTTCCCCTAGTTGAGTCGACGGTGTTGGTCACGGTCTCGGTTGTTGTGGTGGTGGTGTCCGTGACGGTGCTGGTCGTCGTGTCGACGGTCGACTGGACCGTCGTGGTGGCCGACGACGGATCGAGGGTCCCTTCGGCGTTTGCGGCCCCCGGCCAGAAGCCGACTACCGCCACGACTGCGATGGGAACGGCCAGTAATAGAGCTCGGATGCGACCTCGAAGTGGGAAATGCCTCATCCCGAATCACCCTCCCGCGATAAGTGGTGCCCGATTTGTGGTCTTAATTCCCTATTTGCCAGATATTAGGCGCTTTCGGCCAGGTTCGCTGCGGGCCGCGAGGTGGGCTCTTAGGCCCCTCTCAATCCCTAGATTCCTCGTCGCTCAGGAACTGGAGCAAGATCCTCAGGTGGACGGCGTCCTTCTCGCGGCCCGCAGCTCGTTTCATGGCGATCAAGTCTTCGGTGGACGCGACCGCGATCTCCATCCCAAAGCGCTCGACTGTCTGGGCGCGTTGGAGGAGATCTTTGTAGCCGCGCGAGCCCGAGGGCTCCAAGAGCACGTCTAGGGGGCCGAAGCGTGTCACGAATGTCAATGTCGAAACGTCTTTAAATGTCCTGTGGTCTAGAGGGATCGGAACACCCTCGGGCTCGTTTGGAACCCGGAGCCGCGCTTCCATCTCTTGAAGGGCATGGGCGAGCGCCCGCAGGTTCTGTTGCCCCCGATCGGGGACGATGTCCACGTCGAAGGTTTCTTTGATGGGGATGTCCCGCAGCATCGCGGCAACGCCACCGATCACCACATAGGAGATCCCATGGCGGTCAAGGCACTCGACAATCAACTGGAGCTGTTTCTCCAGTGACGAAGGCACTGTGTTCCTAGACTCCGGCGCGTTCGGACCTCGCCTGACGGCGGAGTCGCGCTCGTTCCCGCTCCATCCCAACACGGGCCGCCTTTGGCAAGGACGACTCGTATTCAGCGAGCACTTCATCGTGGCTGTCATTGGGGACGACCTGGATCCGCAGATCCTGCCCCGCCGCCCGCACTATCCGAGCAAGCGTCTCTAATGTGGGGGAACGCTTACCCGACTCATAAGCGGCGATGGCGGCCTGCGAGGTGCCCGCCTTACGAGCGAGCTCCCGCTGGGACAGGCCGCTCTCTTTGCGAGCAAGGAATATGAGGTTTCCAGCCCAGCTGCTCATGGACTGATGATACCGCATTCGATGTCAAGATGACACCGCATCGGATATCAGGTGGAGACCGTGACCGGCTGGAAAAAGGATCGGCCCCCGAGATCTCGGGGGCCGATCTGATGTTCGGTTCTGGTCATCTCCCGCACTTCGCTCGGTTCGAGCGCCCGGCGGACCAAACCGAGGCGGGTCGATGTCGGTGAACCGGTTGGGATTCTGGTCGTGGCCCAAGCCAGAAGGTGGCCAGAATCCAGGTACTACAGGCTTAGGCCACTTAGCAGCCGGTCACCTCGTGAGGTCCGTCAAAACTATCTATCAGTTTGGACCACCTCCTTTCTCACGTACCGCAATGAAATCACAGCGCGAAGGTGTCGGCGCGCAACTTTTTCGAGAATGTCGGGAGTTCTTTTTCCGAGGCCGCGAAAACGCCTAGCTCGGAGGCCACTCCATGACCACTTGGGCATCGGGGGCCGGGTTGTCCGGCCCCAGCGTGAAGCCGCACGCGTAGCGGATCGTGTCTTTGACGAAGACGTCGACCGCGTCCGTCGATTCGACAAGCAGGCGCACGGATTCGTGGGGATCGGGAGCTTCGAAGTAGAAGATCAAGAGATCGGTTGGTGGCGCCGGTTGGAACCAGATCGTGAAGCGATCGATCCCTTTGTCGTGGACCGACGCGTCGTGGAGGGTTTGGAGATCGCCGGTAGTGGATTGAACGGCCTGCTCGATCAGCTGGCGCCGGCCCTCGAGCACCGGCAGAGCAAAGACCAATTGCGGCACTCTGCAAACCCCTTCTGCCCCCGCAGCCGGCACCATCTAAGCAGATTCAGGGGTGTTTGGGAACGTTGACGGGCTGGTCTCCTAACGGAACTGGGTGGGGCTGTGGAGGCCCTTCCTTTCGCAGTTGAGTCTCTTGGAGCCAAGAGAGGTCAATACCACTTGTGGTATAGAGATATCAGATGCCTGTAGCCCCCGACAAGAGAACGATCGAATTCGCGATGCGCGCGCCCGCGACGAGCGGCGGAAATCTGATCCGGGAAGCGCGGCTCAGAACTGGTCTGTCCCAGAGTGGGCTCGCCAGACGGTTGCAGACTTCTCAATCACTCGTCGCTCGATGGGAAGCCGACGCGGTCTCGCCTGGCTTCGAGACCGTCGTCAAGGCTGTGCGCGCGTGTGGCTTGAACCTCAGCCTGGGTCTTGCTGCATACGACGCAGATCACGACATCCTGATCGACGAACAGTTGCAGTTGTCGCCCGAAGCGAGAGCGCGCAGGATGGTCGAGCACGTCCGCAATGTCCAGGGCTTGCAACGAAAAGCCGTCAGGTCTCGATGACCAGGCAAGACCCACCGGCTTTTGACCCCGAAGGTCTGCTCAGCGTCCTTACGAAGAACCACGTCGATTTCGTCTTGATCGGCGCCTTTGGCGCGGTGCTGCATGGATCACCCATGCCTACACAAGATGTCGACATTTGCCCGAAGCGCGATACAGACAACCTCGGCCGGCTAGCGGCCATCCTGCTCGTCGACCTCTTGGCTCTGTGGGAGGCGACGGGGTCACCCTTTGCTTCGACTCTCGAAGAGGCCGAAGCGCGGCTGAAGTCGGAATCGATTCTGAGCTTCCAGACTCGTCTTGGTCACCTAGACGTTGTCTTCGAGCCTGCCGGTACGGCGGGCTACAAAGATCTGGTGAGGCACGCGGTCACATACAAGATCGGTCGCTCCACCGTTCAAACCTCCTCGCTCGCCGACATCATTCGGTCCAAGGAAGCGGCTCATCGGGAACGCGACCTGCAACAGCTACCAACGTTACGCAAACTTCTCGAAAGAAAGCGCGACCGATAGCGCGTGGCTCAGGCGGCCGCTCGCTATACTCGGTTCCCACTTGACTGCTCGGTCAAGTGACCCGGAGGGCCCGTGGCATTCGACCTACAACCGACCGAAGAGCAAGCCGCGCTCCAAGAGACGCTGCACTCGTTCGCTAGAGAGGTTTTGCGACCCGCCGCCCGCGACGCCGAAAGCGCCAAGCGAGCCCCCGACGACATCGTTCAGCAGATCCACGAGATGGGTGTCGCGGCCCCCGTAGACGAAGCGTTCGACGGCGGGGGCCTGTTCGATGCCGTCACCTACTGCATCGCGGCCGAAGAACTCGCGTGGGGTGATCCGGGGATCGCGTACCAAGTGCTCGGCTCGGGCTTGGCGGCATTGGTCATCGGGCTAGCCGGCGACGCCGATCAGAAGCGCGCATGGCTCCCGCACTTCGCAGCCGAGCCTGCGTGCTCGTTCGTTGCCGTTGGCGAGATGATTGCAGCCGGCGATCTCGAATCGCTCGAGACGAGCATCGATGCGAACAAAGTCACCGGCACCAAGTACGGAGTGCTTAACGCCGACGTTGCTCCAGTCGGAGTGGTCGTCGGCCTCGAGCAAGGCGCATTGGCAGCGATCCTGGTCGAACCCGACGCGTTCGAGATCGCAAAGCCCGAGGACAAGATGGGCTTGGAAGCAGCGCCGACGTCGGTTGTTGCCTTCGACGGAGCCGGTGAAGCGATCGCAAGCGGGCCGGAGCTTCAAAGAGCGATCCTGTGGACGAAGCTCGCGACCGGCGCGATCGCTCTTGGTTGCGCTCGCGCGTCGCTGGAGTACGCGGCGCAGTACGCGACCGAGCGTGAGGCGTTCGGCAAACCGATCGGCGCGTTCCAGGCCATCTCTTTCAAGATCGCCGACATGGCAACTGAGGTCGACGCCGCGCGCGTGCAGCTGTGGCGCGCCGCGTGGAAGCTCGACAATGGCACCGCGACGCTGGCCGACGTTGCGGAAGCGGCCGGGCAAGCCCTCGCCACTGCGGTCAAGTGCGGGGACGACGGCGTGCAGGTTCTCGGGGGTCACGGCTACATCCGCGACCATCCCGTCGAGATGTGGTTCCGCGATGCGGTGACACTGTCTGTCTTCGACGCGCCCGACCTGGTCGGCGACGTGATGGTTGCGCGAAGTGTTTCGGGAGGCGCGGCGTGATCGATTTCGAGCTGGATCCCACCGTCGCTGCGGTCAAGGAGTTCGTTCACGCGTTCGCTTCGGAGCAACTGCGGCCGCTGGCGCGTGAAGCGGATGAGAAGGGCAAGCTGCCGGTGAACACGATCAAGTCACTAGCGCTACTCACCGGCAACCGCGCGTCGGTAATGCCCGAGCAGACCTCGGGTGAGGGTGAGAACAAGAGGTCGATCGGCTCGATGATGGCCGTGGTCGGTTCCGAAGAGCTTGCGTGGGGCGACCCCGCGGTGCTGCTGAACATTCCCGGCCCCGGTCTTGCCGCACCTTCGATCGTGGGGACCGGCACGGACGAGCAGAAGAAACGCTTCTTGGACGACATCTTCAATGTCGTGTCCGACGAGCCGCGCTTCGGTGCGCTTGCCGTCACCGAACCACAAGCCGGATCGGATGTATCGAACGTCCAAACGACCGCGGTGCGCGACGGTGACGAATGGATCCTGAACGGCACGAAGATCTATTGCAC
>JBHELU010000315.1:0-6718 GCA_046262955.1 Actinomycetota bacterium
TCGCGGGGATCGCGGCGCGGCGACGGCTCCCCGTCGCGCCGGCGCCCGGCGACTGGGACCTCAACTGTGGCCGGGGCGAACCCAGGGCGCATCGAGGCAACGGCTTCTCAGATCCGGTCGTGATGGCCGCGGAGCTGCACGCAACGGCGATGAGCGTGGGGAGCAGAACCCACATGGCTAGCTGCCGGCGACCGTGGCGCGTCATCCCAAACAAGCTAGACCTGCCTTACCCCCAGGGGATAGTCAGTCTCGTATTCAACTTTACATAACGTTGATTATGGGCGATTCCTTGAGCGGCCCTGGCGGCAGTCCGGAGCACCCTTCTGACACCTAGGCCGGCGCGGGTCCGGAGGGTCTTTCTGGGGCCGCGTGTTGGCAGTCGCCAGCGATGCGGCCACGTCGGCCTGCACCGGCGGGAACGGAGCGCCGGCGAACGGACGGTTCGAGCACGCGTAGAGCGTCTGCATGTCCGGAGGTCCCGTGTCGCCGCTGAAGTTGTTTTTCCCGAAGCAGTTGTTCATGCCTTCGCCGGTCCACGCAAGGGCATACTTCCCGGTCTTACGGATCGTGTTGCCCCACACTCGGTTGTTCATCGGGATGCTGTGCGGCTCGATGCTCTCGGTGATCAGAACGCCGTAACGATCGTGATTCATGATCGTGTTGCCCTTGACGATGTTGTTGTCGACCCCGATCAGCCAGATGCCCGTGCCGTAAGGGATGCCGAACTGCTCTGAGATGCCTGCTGCGGGGATGCTGTCGTAGTTGTTGTTCATGACGACGTTATCGATGATCGTCGTCCCCCTATTAGGCGCGTAGTCCTCGGTCGGCAAGGTGTTGGGAGCGATCCCGGCCCCGTTGTGGACCCACATCGAGTTGCGGATAACGACCCCCGTCGCGTTGGTGCCGGAGTACCCGAGGTAATTGGTACTGGCGGTCACGTGCTCGATGACCGCTCCGCATCCTAGACACGAGCCGATGTAGAACCCCGAGTCACCGCTGCCGTACGCAAAGTCGTGCGAGAACGTCCCGCGGTATGAGTTGTAGGAATAGATACCGTACGTGCGGTCCTTGATCGCATCGATGTGGTTCGCGTTGTAGTTCACCGCATTGTTGAAGAACACACCGTTGCCCGTGTAGTTGCGGACGGTGAGGTTCGCGATCGTTACGTGGTTCACCCCATCGACGACGAACCCGTTGGCCTTTCGGTTCCTTCCGGTCAGAACGGTCGTGTACCTGTCGACACCTTTCACGATCAGGTCGTTCGTCTTGACGCTGACGGCTTCGCTGTAGGTGCCCGGTGCGATCACGACCGTGGAACCCGGCTTGGCATGATCCACGGCCCCCTGGATCGTCTTGTAGTCCTTCGGCACCCGGAGCGTGGGGCGAACGTCCTTCTTTCCCCCTCCCCCACCTTTGGGAGGCTTGGGATTACCGACGATCACGACGCCCCACATGCCGACCTGACCTTTGGCTCCGTGATAGCGGCAGTGGTAGTAGTAGTAACCCTCTTTCGAAAACGTGTGTTGATACGTGTCGCCCGAGTTCATATTCCCCGAGTCGAAGTCGCCCGTGTCTGAAGTGACGGTGTGAACGCGGCCCCCCTGGTTGGTCCATACGACCGTGTCGCCCGGATCGATATGAAGGGTCTGAGGCGAGTAGTAGTTGTCGCGCAACGTCACCGCCGAAGTCGCAGCGACGGACTCGCCCGGCAAACCACCGACGACCATCACTAGGGCGAGCACAGGGATCAAGATCTTCATGGTTATTTTCATCTAAGCCGCCTCAATGCTCCGAATGTCCTGTAAGCATCCTTCTGTGTTCGAGCTCGAGCTTCCTCCATCGAGCGATCGCTCGTTTCTCCTGTTTCGTCATCGTGCCGTCGGCCTTTCGGACGACGAACAACCCACTCATGCCCAGGTCCGAATGCCCTTGCACGTGGCAGTGATACATCCATGCCCCCGGTCCGACCTGATATCCGGCCGTCGTGAAGAATCCGAAGGACTCGGCGGGCCCAACTGTCTTGTTGTCGATCACCGGTGTGTCGTCGGTTGGACTCGACGGTATGCCCGTCCGGTTGTCGACCCACCGATGGCCGTGCAGATGGAACGTGTGGAAGTCATCGCCCATGCCGATGACCACGAATTCGACTCGCTCGCCCAAGTTGGCCTTGAAGATCGGGGTGTACGGCGCGCGCCTTAGATTGATCGTCAGGCCGGGCGCCATGACTACGACGAAAGGTGGCCGATCCGGCGTGGGGTCGGTGGGAGCCCTCACGATCAGCGCGCCGAACAGACCGGATTCGATCCCGAGGGTGCCGTGCGGGCCGCCCATGCGGTGGTCGTGATACGGCCAGTACCCGCGGCTGCCCGGCTCGAGGTTCCCGTTCGAATGGGCCCCGGGCTGCAACGCGTTCCACAGATACGTCCGGGACTTCCCCGGAGAGACGCAAGAGTGGTTGACGGCCGTGCCGTCGGATGCCGGCGAATAAGCGACTCCGTGGACGTGAAGGCTCACGGGCCGGTTGGTGTCGTTGACCAGATTGATCGCCAGGCAGTCGCCTTCGGTCATGGTGATCGTCGGGCCGGGTATCGACGCCGTCTTGGGAGTCCGCCCATAGCCGACCCGTTTGGGCCCCAATCGCTCGGCGAACAAGCTGATCTGGTTGGTGGGGTTCGTGCACGCCTGGCGCGGCTGCCCCAATGCCGCCAGTGGAGCGCTCGTAGCAGCCGAGCTCGACAGAAGAGCGAGCGCGACAAGGATGACCGCTATCTTGACACTGCCCGTCATGAGGCAATCAGAACATGAAAGCTAGTCTTGACAGATGAGTCTCGAGGCTACGGCCCCCCCGCAGGCACCCCCCGAACCGGGGGCCGAGCCGCAACGGTCCGAGCCTCAGCCACAGCGTCGTCTCTGGGATGAGTCGTTCGCGTACTGCTTGAAGATCTTTGTCGCGCTCCGACTGGGACTGTGGCTGATCGGGGTTCTGGCCGTTGGGCTGCTCACTCCCAACAGCGGCTTGGGCGATCCCGTCACACCGGGGTGGCACAACATGTTCACGGCATGGAACCGTTGGGACGTCACCTGGTATCTGAAGATCGCGTCACACGGGTACGCGTCGAACAACGGAACCGCTGCGTTCTTCCCCCTCTATCCCGGGCTGGTCCATGCTCTCGGCGTGGTGTTCGGCCGGCACTGGCTGGTCGCCGCTTACCTGGTTTCGAACCTTTGCTTCCTAGCGGCGATGATCGTCGTGTACAAGCTGAGCCAATTCGAATTCGACTCCCATGTGGCGCGCCGAACCGTCCTCTACATGGCCGTCTTTCCGACGTCGTTCTTCTTCCTTGCTCCGTACTCGGAGTCTCTCTTCCTTCTGTTGACCGTGAGCACTCTGTTCGCAGCGCGAAAACAGCGGTGGCTCACTGCCGGTCTGCTGGGGATATTCGCGGCGCTCACGCGAAGCATCGGCGTAGCCCTCATCTTGCCTCTCGGTTTAGAGGCAATGAGTCAAGCGGGATGGCTACCGCACATCAAAGGGGCGGGGCGATCTCTTGCCAAGACCGCCGGAGCGCTCGCCGCATCGATCCTGCCCGCAGCCGGGCTGCTCATCTACCTCGGATATTGGAGGATCCACTCCGGCGACTGGCTGGTGCCATTCAAGGCACAGGCCGGTTGGGCGCGCCAGTTCTCGTGGCCGTGGGACACGATCGTCAACGGGACGAAGGTGGGCCTCCAGTTCATCGGGTCGTTCCCGGGCGGCTACCACTCGGTCGACCTGCTTCTTGTCACTATCTCGTTCGGCGCCGCGATCTGGGTCTGTCGTCGCACGGCCCCGATCTACTGGTCGTACACGATCGTTTCGCTGATCGTTCCTCTGTTCTTGGTGTTCGGGGGCCGGCCGTTCATGTCGCTTCCCCGGTTCGTGCTGATGCTGTGGCCGCTGTTCTGGGCCCTGGTCGCGTTCGCCGATCGGTTCAAGGCGAACCAACTCGTCGTTGCGGCATCGGCAGCCGGGCTCGGGATGCTGGGGCTGTTGTTCGTGAATTGGTACTGGGTGTTCTAACCGCGCCACTTACATGAGGACCACGGCGCGCTGCGCTAAGCAGCGCCACAGCTCCGCTGAGTGCGGAATTGGGATTCCTAGTCGCCCTCAGACCACCTGATGTCGAGGCGGCGCGCGGCGGTCGCTTCATCTGGGCGCCGAACGGGCGTGGTCTTGGGAGCATCGTGCAACAGGTTGGGATCGGTTTCTGCCTCGCGTGCGATCTGAAGAAAAGCGTCGGCCAACCCGTCGATCGTCTCTCTGGATTCAGTCTCGGTAGGCTCGATCATGAGTGCCTCTTCGACGACCAGGGGGAAGTACACCGTCGGTGGGTGATAGCCGAGATCGATCAAGCGCTTCGCGACGTCCATCCCCCTGACTCCGTATTTCTTGAGCGGCTTCGCACTCGAGACGAACTCGTGCATGCACGGCTCTTCGTGCACGGCGGGGAACGCGGGCGAGATCTTCTGCTTCAGGTAGTTCGCGTTCAGCACGGCGCGCTCGGCGACGCGCCTGAGACCCTCGGGACCAAGCGACCGAAGATATGCGTACGCACGCACGTTGATCCCGAAGTTGCCGTGGAACGAGTGGATCCGCCCGATCGAGTCCGGGCGGTCGTAGTCCCAGCGCCACTTCTCGGAACCTTCGTCGTACGCCAGCACGGGGGCAGGCAAGAATCGCTCGAGCCGCTGCGAGACCGCTAGTGGGCCGGAGCCAGGCCCCCCTCCCCCATGGGGTGTGGCGAACGTCTTGTGCAGGTTGAGATGCACGATGTCGAATCCCATATCGCCCGGCCTCACGACGCCGACGATCGAGTTGAAGTTCGCCCCGTCGTAATAAAGGAGGCCGCCGACGTCGTGCACGGCGCGCTGGATCCTCTGGATGTCGCGCTCGAAGAGCCCCAGGGTGTTGGGGTTGGTCAGCATCAAACCTGCCGTCTGCTCGTCCAAGACCTGCTCGAGGGCATCGACGTCGACAAGTCCCCGGTCGTTTGAGCGGACTTCGATCGCTTCGTAACCGGCAAGCGAAACGCTGGCCGGGTTGGTGCCGTGTGCCGAGTCCGGGATCACTACCTTGCGACGAGCGTCTCCGTTGGACGTGTGGAACGCACGCATCATCAGGAGACCGGTGAGCTCTCCCTGCGCTCCCGCAGCCGGCTGGAAGGTCAGCCTCGCCATGCCGGTTGCTTCGCACAAGGCGCGTTCCAAGATCCCGAGCAGCTCGAGTGCACCTTGAGCGAGATCGTCGTCCGACATCGGGTGGAGCGCGGCGAATCCGGGAAGTGCCGCGGCATCTTCGGCGACCTTCGGGTTGTACTTCATGGTGCACGAGCCCAGCGGGTATGCACCGACATCGATCGCCCAGTTCCTTTGCGACAGCCGCGTGTAGTGACGGACCAGGTCGCGCTCGGAGATCTCGGGAAGACCCGGCAGCTCCGATCTCCTGTACTCCGCCGGGATCAGATCGTCGAGCTCGGGGGCGTCGACGCCGGCTTCGGGAAGCGACCACGCACGGCGGTTGGGCCGGGATTGCTCGAATATCAGCGGGAAATCCCCACCGCCGGTGTCACGGGTTCCGGCGGACGCCTCGAGCGACCCCTCCCGCATCATTCGGTCAGCTCCTTCTCGATCGCTTCGGCCAGCGCCTCGATGTCGTCGGCGGTGCGCCGTTCGGTGACGGCAACTAAGAGGCAGTCGGAATGCTCGGGCCAGTAACGGCCAAGGGAGGGACCGGCGAGGAAACCCCGTCTAGCCAATCTACGAAGGAGCTCCGATCCATGGACGGGGGTCCTCAGCACGAGCTCTTTGAACCGCGGGCCGTCGAAAGCGATCGAGCAGCCCGGGATCTCGGCGAGCCGGGTAACGGCAAACGCAGTGCGCCGCGCGCAGATCTCGCCGAGACGTGCGAGGCCGCGCGGCCCCAACCAAGACAGGTGCACGGTGGCAGCGATCGCCATCAATGTCTGGTTGGTGCAAACGTTCGAAGTGGCTTTAGCGCGCCTGATGTGTTGCTCGCGCGCCTGCAGAGTCAGGACGAAAGCTCGCCGGCCGTCGGCATCGCTCGTCGCCCCGGCGATCCTTCCGGGAACCTGGCGTACGTGGTCGATCTTGGTAGCGAAGAATCCGACCCAGGGGCCGCCGTAAGAGGTTGGGTTGCCGAGGGCATAGCCCTCGCCGACGGCCGCGTCGAAGCCCAGCTCCCCGGGCGCCCGCAAGATCCCCATCGCGGTGGGGTCGCACGACGCGATGGCGAGAGCTCCAGCGTTGTGTGCGCGCTCGACTGCAACGGATACGTCTTCGAGCCGGCCGAGGAAGTTCGGATAGGCAGCCACTACCGCTGCGGCTCCATCGGCATCGACCGATCCCCACTCCACGACCCCGTCGACCATGGGTGCCGTGACGATCTCCAGCCCTAAACCTGAAGTGTAGGTTTTGAGAACCTCCCGGTGGTGAGGGTGGAGTGTCTCTCCGACCACGACCTTGTGCCGGCCGGTGATGCGCACCGCCATGTTGACGCTCTCGACGAGAGCGCTGGCGCCGTCGTACAGCGAAGCGTTCGCGACGTCCATCCCGTACAGCTCGCACACGAGCGTCTGGAACTCGTAGATCGCTTGGAGGACCCCCTGCGATAGCTCCGGCTGGTAGGGGGTGTACGAGGTGGCGAACTCCGCTCGGGATG
>JBHELU010000316.1:0-3269 GCA_046262955.1 Actinomycetota bacterium
GGTTCGACGGCTGTGTCGACATTGCCATCGAGATGACGTCCGAACGACCTCGAAAGTCGAGTCACGGCATCATCGTGCACACGTCATCGCTTCCTGAATTTGATGTGATGTCGCTAGGACCATTGACTATTACGACGCCGACGCGAACGCTGGTCGACTTGAGTCATCTGTGCAACGTCGAAACCGTCGAGATGGCGTTGGAGGACGCGCTACGGCGACGACTCACGTCCTTGCCGCGGCTGAAGTGGGCTCTCGAGACAGAGAAGCGGAGACGCGGATTGCCTGTCTTGCGATCGCTCATTGCCCAACGGACTTCACGGACCAGGCCCACTGAGAGTGCATTCGAAACAAAACTATTTAGCGTCCTACGCCGAGCGGGCTTGCCGCTACCCGAACGTCAATATGAGATTTGGAACGGACCGAGGTTTGTGGCTCGCGTGGACTTCGCGTACCCAGAGCAAAAGTTGATCATCGAAGCGGACAGCTTCAGGTTCCATTCGGGTCGAAAGGCATGGGGGAGAGATGCGACGCGGGGCAACGCTCTGGTCGCACTCGGTCATCGCATCCTCAGGATCACGTATGAGGACGTCAACGAAAGACCGGGCAAAGTCGCCGACATGGTTGGCTCCGCTCTCGGACGGCGATCGCTCTTCTAGCTAATCGACGAGAACTGGGTCAAAAAGCGCGCTCAGCGAACTTTTTCACCCGAAACTCGAAGGGCGAAGGCGATGCTGTTAGGTAGGTAGACGCCTGAGGTGGAACGGATGCTTAACCTTGCTCCCCACTGTCGTCGGAGCGGGCGCCGGGGCCGATCGCGGAGGCAAGTACCGCCGAGTTCGGCAACGACACCGGCCCCCGTTCCGCAACGATCGTCACGTAGAACATGCTCATGTTGGTGATCACGCCCTCGTATTCACCAACTGTCGAACGCAAGAAAACGCGCTCTCCGATCGTGAACGGTCGAACGACCAACAAGACGATCCCGGCGAAGAAGTTGCCCAGCGTCTGCTGCGCCGCGATACCGATGATCACCCCGGTCAACGCGCCGCCGAGCAGGAGCCCCGTCAGCGGCTGGTGAAGCGCGGCGAGCAAACACAGCAGAACGATGATGTAACCGGTGATCGAAACGACGAAAGCGACGGGTGTTCCGCGAGCAGTGCCGCTCAGGTCCTCCAGAGCGATCCGCGTCGCAGCCGCGGCGCACCTAACCGCGTAGATTCCGGCCGCCAGCAGAACCAGGGCTCCGAGAATGGCGATCAAGCGTTCTCCGCTGGTCGCCAGGTCCTTGTTAGGCCCGTGGCCCACGTTCTCCAGCTGGCCGAATTTCGTGGCGGCCACCACGCCGGCGACCGCGACCACGCCCGCAAGAACGGACTGAATCACAGTGGGTCGAGCTCGCCTCAGCGGCTTGGTGTCCATCGCGGGCGAGGCTACGGGACGACCGAAGCCCGCTCAACCGCCGGACCCGAGCGAGGAACGGCCAACCAAAGGCCCGGGCCGGGGCGGCTCAACCGCCGGATCAGACTCTGCTCGCCGGCGAGACCCGCCCGGCCTGCGGCCCCAACCCCCCAGCTCAGGGGCATCCAAGGGCAGGAGAAGAGACGAATCGGGCGAATCACCCTCTTAGGAATGGCCGGCTAGCAGAGGGGAAACGGATGCGGACTGTTATGCGCGCTCTCGTCGCGCTTGCTCTTGCATCGGCGCTCACGGCTGCACTACTTGCCCCTGCCGGGATCGGTAATGCGGCCCCCCGAGCTGGCGCTCTCACTTTTGCCAAGCCAGTCGCGCTCGATTCCTTCGCACCGCTGAGGACCGTCGTCGGGACCGTTTATTCCGAACAGAACGGCCAGAACGCTCCCAAGCACGAATGGGCCGGCGAGCCTTCCATCGAAGTGGATTCCAAAGGAACGATCTTTGTGTCCGGCGTCTGCTGTGTCGCTTCGGCGTCGCCCGTCTGGTACTCGACCGATGGCGGAAAGACGTTCAAGGAGATGTCATCTCAGGGCCACATCCGCGAGTACGGGGTGGGCTCCGAAGGCGACATCGCATACGACGACTCGGGACACGTGTGGTTCATCGATACCTACGTCCCGTCTCTGATGGAAACGCAATGGTCCGATCACGGCGCCACATGGGACCGCACCACCTCCACTAACGGCGTCGTCCCAGCGCTTAACGACCGCCCGTGGACCGCGTGGACCAAGAAGGGCATCTACCTGTACGTCAACTACGGCTCGTGGGTAATGGTTTACAAGTCCACCGATGACGGCTTGACGTGGACGAGCCCCGGCCCCATGACCTGGAAGGGAAGCTTCGACAGCCACCCGTTCTGGCCGGGCCACATCGCCGCCAACCGCAAGACCGGGCAGGTGTGGGCGGTGGGTGTGAATTATGTGAGCCCAACGGATCAGCAACTCATCTCTGCCGTATCGGCGGATGGGCAGACGTTCAAGGAGATACCCGTCACCAAGCCCGAGCGCGTCGGCGGGTTCACCGGGCAGTTCGTCGGCTCTACCGCGATCGACGATGCAGGAAATGCGTACACGACGTGGGCTACCTACGACAACAAAGGTTGCAGCGTCTACTACGGCTTCTACGACGTCCAAGACAAAAGCTGGCACCAGGTCCGCGTTCCCACCGGGCAGGGTTGCGCAACGTTCCCGTGGATCAAGGCCGGCGCAGATGGAAAGTTGGCCCTGGTCTGGTATCAGACGGACTTCGACAAGAAGATCCCATCGGTCAGCGCATCGGGCAGCGGCTATCAAGACGCGGTCCCTGCTACGGCTGAGTGGTACGCGCACGTTGCAGCGATAACGAACGCCCGCGGCCCCCATCCGAACTTCACGATGGGGGAGATCCCGACCAACGGACCCATCCTCGTCGGACCACTGGGGAGAGAGCTCTGGGACTACTTCCAGGTTGCGATCGATCCGCAGGGCTACATCGACGTTGCGTTCGTAAAGAAGTTCATCGACGGCAAGCCGGACTCCGGCCCGCAAACGTGGTTCGTAAAGACCACCAGCGGCCCGCGCCTTCGGTGACCGGTAAAGGATCGAGAGAACTAGGCTCGGGGTCGTTTCCCGGGCCTTTCTCGCTAGGGGGAAAAGCATGAAGGCCAGTCGAGGACTCACGCTCGCCACCGTCACGGTCGCGACCTTGCTTACGGTGTCCTTGGTCCCGAGCCATGCCGAGCTCGGAAGTGCACACCGCTCCCGAACCCATGCGGCGTCGTCTAAAGCGATCAAGTTCGCGTACCCGGCCGTCGTCGA
>JBHELU010000317.1:0-7478 GCA_046262955.1 Actinomycetota bacterium
GCGTCGAAGTATCACGCCGGTGCTCTCGACTTGCGGAACTTTTTGAGCGAGTTCTGTCACGTCGCGCCGGAAGATTTCTCAGACCACCTCTACACGTATCACGACGATGCTGCAGTCGGTCATCTGTTTCGCGTTGCTGCAGGCATCGACTCGATGGTGATCGGTGAGTCGGAGATCCTGGGGCAGGTTCGGCGCGCGTTCCAAGTGGCGGTCGCTGAGGCGTCGGCTCAACGCGCGCTGGGCAGCGCGTTCCGTCGAGCCTTACGCGTGGGCAAGAGAGCTCGAACGGAGACGGCCATCGGTCGCAATCCCGTATCGATCTCGTCGGCCGCGGTCGAACTTGCGAAGCGGTCTCTACCGGAGATCGCCGGAAAGACCGTCGCGATCGTCGGGGCCGGAAAGATGGGAGGTCTGGCCGCTCGAGCGCTGGCTTCGGCCGGTGCCACCGACATCACCGTCGTGAATCGCTCGGACGAGCGCGCCGCATCACTGGCGGCCGTCTTCAATGCGGCCACGCGACCTTGGGGTGAGCTTGCGCAGACGCTGGCCCAGAGCGACATCGTGATCTGCTCGACCGCGTCTCCATCTCCGGTCATCGACGCCTCATTCGTTCAGCCCGTTGCGAGAGAGCGCACCACGCCCTTGTTGATCATCGACATCGCCGTTCCCCGCGATGTCGCCCCAGACGTCGGGCAGATCGACGGTGTCATCTTGCGGGACATCGATGATCTGCGCGAGGTCGTCGACTCATCGCGCGGCCACCGCTCGGGGGAGATCGACGCCGTCGAGCGGATCGTCGAGGAGGAGATCCTCAGGTGGACCGACTCGGAACGTTCCAACGAACTCGCACCGACGGTGGCAGAGCTTGTTGCTCGCGCCGACGAGATCAGATCCACCGAGTTCGCGCGCTGGAAAGCGCGAGCGAAGCCGGACCCGGCCCAAGAGCGCGCGGTAGATGCGTTGTCGCGCAGGTTGATAGCGAAACTGCTTCACGGCCCCGTGCGCAAAGCCAAAGAGCTGCCGAGCTCTAAGCAGGGCTATCTGTATCTCAGCGCATTGCGAGAGCTGTTCGAACTAGGCGATGACGATGATCTCGACATCTCGGAGGACTGAAAAGCTCGTACTTGCAAGTCGCGGCTCCCGTCTTGCCCTGACGCAAGCCCGGCTTGTCGTCGAGGCGATCGCCAACGCTCATCCCGAAGTCCAGGTCGAGATCCAGGTCGTATCCACTACCGGGGACCGCGACCAAAGACCATTCGGTGAGATCGGCGGTAAAGGTCTCTTCTCGGGTGAGGTCGAGCGTTCCGTCGCCGAAGGCGCATGTGATCTCGCCGCGCATTCCGCCAAGGATCTGACCGCCGAGCTGGCGGAGGGATGCGTGCTGGGCGCGTTTCTCGAACGGGGCCCCGTTCACGACGTCGTTGTCGGGGGCGAAGGAAGCTCCGGCGAGCAGCGTCTTCTAGCACTCGGAGCCGGCGAGTTAGTCGGCACGTCGAGTATGCGTCGGCGTTCTCTCGTTGCGGAATTGCGAGACGACCTGAAACTCGTCGAATTGCGAGGCAACATCGATACTCGACTCGCCAAGGTTGAACGGGGTGACGTTGCGGTAGCCATCCTCGCGGCGGCCGGGATCGAACGACTGGGCTTGAACGTGAACGCCGCCGGGCTCGACCCGGGCCGATGGGTTCCGGCCCCCGCGCAAGGTGCGATCGCGATAGAAGCGCAGGCCGACCGGACCGACGTGCTCGAGATCCTCCAATCGATCGACCACGTCGGCTCCAGAGCCGAGATCGAATGTGAGCGAGCGTTCGCCGAGCGGCTCGAAGGTGGATGCTCGGTTCCGCTGGGATGCTTAGCGCGAGCCGACGGCAAGGGGTTGGTTGCAACGGCATTCCTTGGCTATCCACAAGGTGGCGAAGGGTTGCGCGATCGGATCTCCGGCCCCTCGGCCGACGCGCCGGCGCTCGGGAGGGAACTTGCAGTCGCCCTGCTGGAAGCGGGCGGTGACGAGATCCTCGCGTCGCTTCGGGGCGAAGAAGTCCCCGAGCCGCAGCAGCCGTGAGCTCGGGCCGTGTTTACCTGGTCGGCGCGGGTCCGGGTGACCCCGGGCTGATCACTGCGAGAGGTCTGAGGCTGCTTCGAGAGTGTGACGTCGTTCTCTACGACCGGCTCGTCGCGCCGCAGCTGTTGGACGAAGCCCCTGCGGCGGCCGAGATGGTGTTCACGGGCAAGACGCCGGGTGAGACCCATAGCCGTCAGGTCGTGATCGACGCTCTGATGATCGCCCGGGCCAAAGAGGGCAAGAAGGTCGTTCGGTTGAAGGGTGGTGATCCGTTCGTCTTCGGACGCGGTGCCGAAGAGGCAGCACTACTGACCGATGCGGGAGTCGAATTCGAGATCGTTCCCGGCGTCACGTCTGCGGTCGCCGCACCTGCCTACGCAGGCATCCCTGTCACCAACCGAGGCATGGCATCTTCCTTCGCCGTGATGACGGGTCATTCGGCCGAAACGGAAGAGATCGCAGGGAGCCACGTTTCCGCAGACACAGTGGTGCTGCTGATGGGCGTTGCCCAATTGCGCGATGCGACGCGACGGTTGATCGACGGGGGCCGCGAGGGAACCGAGCCTGCGGCGATCGTGCAGTGGGGAACGACCAGCGACCAGCGGGTGGTGGTTGCCACTCTCGAAACGATCGCGCAAGCTGCCGAAACCGAGAGGATCGGTTCACCCGCGACCACAATCGCCGGCAAAGTCGTAGAGATGCGCAAGATCGTTTCGTGGTTCGAGTCTCGGCCGCTGTTCGGCCACCGTGTCGTGGTGACGCGTCCTCGCAAACAGGCGAGCGAATTGATCGAATCGCTGGAGGATGCCGGGGCAAACGTGATCGCCCTTCCAACGATCGAGATCGCGGCTCCCGAGGATCCGGCTCCGTTGCGCGCCGCCGTCGAGGACGCCGCGGCGAAACGTTTCGACTGGATCCTGTTCTCGAGCGTCAATGCCGTTGAGTCGTTCTTCGGGGCGCTGTCAATGGCCGGCCTCGACGTGAGGTCTCTGCGCGATACGAAGCTCGCGGCCGTAGGCGACGCGACTGCCCGCGCTTTGGGTAACCGAGGGATCGTCGCCGACCTCATGCCCCAGGACCCAACGAGCGAGTCTCTTGCCGTGGAACTGGGTCTAGGTGAAGGAAGCGTGTTACTGCCGCGCGTCGAAGGGGGGCCGCGTTTGTTGCCCGACCTGCTCGGGGAGGCGGGATGGACGGTGACCGAAGTGGTCGCCTACCGCAACGTTGCTCCGGCGCCCGGGCGATCGACGAAAGTCGTGCAGGAAGGGTCGTTCGACGTCGTGACGTTTGCAAGCGCGTCGAGCGTCCGCAATTTCGTTTCCAACGTCGCCACACCCGGCGAAGTCGGGATCGGCTCCGACGACACCACAGAAAAGAAAGTGGTGTGCATCGGCCCGTCGACGGCCGCAGAGGCGGCTGCTTTGGGCATGCGCGTCGACGCTACGGCTCAGATTCATTCGTCTCAGGGGCTGCTCGATGCCGTCATCACCGCCACGCATCGGTAGGCTTAGCCGCCCATGAGCTCCTTCCCCACCTACCGATCGAGACGCCTGCGTCGCACCCCTGCCCTGCGTAGGGCGTTCGCCGAGGTCGACCTTTCGCCCTCCGACCTGATCGCCCCCCTGTTCGTCAAAGAGTCGTTGGATCAGCCCGTACCCATCGTGTCGATGCCGGGCCATTTCCAACACTCGCTCGAGTCGGTGGTCAAAGAAGCGCGCGAATTGGTCGAACGCGGCGTCGCAGGACTGATCCTGTTCGGGATCCCCGCGCACAAGGACGAATTGGGGAGCGCGGCATGGGACCCGGCGGGGATCACGCAACGCGCCCTCGAGGGCATCAAGGACGAAGTTGCGGACGAGTCCGTCGTCATCGCCGATCTTTGTCTGTGTGAGTACACCAATCACGGTCACTGCGGAGTAATCACGAACGGCGACGTCGACAATGACCGAACGATCGAGACCTATGGGCGCATCGGGGTGAGCTACGCGACCTCGGGAGCCGACATCGTGGCTCCGTCCGGGATGATGGACGGGCAGGTGGCTGCGGTTCGGAGCGCGCTGGATCAAGGCGGGTTTCCGGACACCGCGATCCTTTCCTACGCAGTCAAGTACGCATCGAGTTTCTACGGTCCGTTCCGAGAGGCGGCCGAAGGTGCTCCACGCTTCGGCGATCGCCGTACGTACCAACAGGACTCTCACAACGCGGCCGAAGGGTTGCGCGAAACAGCTCTCGACATAGCGGAAGGTGCCGATGCAGTGATGGTCAAGCCGGCTGTCGGTTACCTCGATGTCGTGCGGGCTGTTAAGGATCGTTTCGGCTATCCGACGGCCGCATACAACGTTTCTGGCGAGTACTCGATGTTGATGGCGGCGGCGGAAAAGGGCTGGGTCGACGAACGACTCGCGACGATCGAGACATTGGTTTCGATCAAGCGAGCCGGAGCGGATCTGATCGTGACCTATCACGCCAAGAAAGCCGCCGAGTGGCTCGTCTAGACCGCCCTACCTCTTCTTCCGAAGAGCTTCTGCGCCTTGCGCGCGGATTGATGCCCGGCGGCGTCTCTTCCCCAGTGCGTGCGTTCGACGCCGTGGGTGCATCACCGTTCATCGTGCGCTCGGCTTCAGGCGCAACCATCACTGACGTCGATGGGAACGAGTACATCGATCTAGTGCAGAGCTGGGGCGCGCTGCTGTTCGGCCATGCTCATCCTCAGATTGTGGGGGCGGTCACCGAAGCAGCTCAGAAGGGAACCTCTTTCGGCGCCGCGAGTGAGCTCGAGGTAGAACTCGCTCGGCTGGTTACATCGATGGTGCCGGGGGCCGAGCGGGTGCGATTCGTCAACTCGGGGACGGAAGCCGGGATGACTGCAGTTCGCCTGGCACGCGGCGCGACGGGTCGCAACAAGATCTTGAAGTTCGCCGGTTGCTATCACGGCCATCTCGACAGCTTGTTGGTCGACGCCGGTTCCGGAGTAGCGACGCTCGGCTTGCCGGGGACTCCCGGAGTTACTCCCGGCACCGCCGCCGACACCGTTGTGGTTCCGTACAACGATCTCGCGGCCGTGAAGGAAGCGGTCGCGGCGCTCGGAAACGATCTTGCGGCGATCGTTGTGGAACCGGTTGCTGCAAACATGGGGCTCGTCCTCCCTCTCGATGGATTCCTCGAAGACTTGCGCGCGCTTGCGGACGAGTCCGGCGCTCTCCTCGTCCTCGACGAAGTGATCACCGGCTTCCGATTGGTCCGCGGGGGAGCGCAGCAGCGTTTCGGAGTTCGCGCAGACCTCGTGATGCTCGGCAAGATCCTTGGAGGCGGCCTTCCGGTTGGGGCGGTCGCGGGCCGAGCGGACCTGATGGAACAGCTCGCGCCCACCGGTCCGATCTATCAAGCGGGGACGCTCGCCGGGAACCCTCTAGCGATGGCTGCCGGGATCACAGCGCTTCAGATGATCGAGGCAGATCCGTCCGTATACGAGACGGTCCAGGAACGAGCACGCAGTCTGATTAGAGGATTGGTGGACGCTGCCGACGCGGCCGAGGTACCCATGGTTGCCGCGGCCATTGGAGGCCTGGCCGGTTTCTTCTTCTCGAACGAGGAAGTAGACGATTACGAGGGAGCCAAGGCGACTCCTGCAGACGCGTACGCTCGCTTCTTCAGAGGCATGCTGGCGCACGGCGTCTTCATGCCCCCCTCGCGCTTCGAGTCGCTGTTCTTGTCGACCGCTCACACTGAAGAGCACATCGACCACATCGTCAGCGCAGCTGCATCGGTGTTCGCCACACCCTGACCAGATTTCGTGGCGGGCATACCCATCGTCGATGATGGGCGGATGGCGAGTTGGCGAGACATAGCCGCATCCGAGCCGGACTTCGCGAACACGGTTCAAGCGCGGTTCGATAAGTACCGGCACAAGGTGCTTGCGACCATTAGGAAAGACGGCTCACCTCGCGTCAGTGGACTCGAAGCGGAGTTCAGAGACGGTGATGTCTGGTTCGGCATGATGCCGGGCTCGTTGAAGCTCGCAGACATCGAGCGAGATCCACGGATCGCTTTGCACTGCGGAACCGAAGACCCGCCCGAGCCACCCCCGCCGGGCTTCATCGTTGATGCCAAGTTGTCGGGCCGCGCTGTCTTGGAAGCGCCTCCGCTCGAAGCTCATGAACCACCCGGCCCCCGGTTCCACATCGACATCGACGACGTAGTGCTCGTGAGTCTCGGGGACCCAGCCGATCACTTGGTGATCCAGCACTGGCATGAGGGAATCGGCCTGAGATCGACAAAACGATACTGATCGAGCCGCGGCTGAAGGTCAGGCTGCCTTCGTAGCTTTGAGCGAGAAGAACAGCGGCAGCTCGGCCCCCGTGGCCTTAGGCAGCCGGTAGGTCCCGTCCTCCCATTCCTCTAGGAACGGCCACTTCCAGTCCACGAACGGGAACTCCTTTAAGGATTCGATCGTCAGACCTGCGTCGACGAGCGCGGTCACGACCTCGCCAAGACCGTGATTCCACCCGTACTCGTACGGGCTCTTGATCTCGGCTGCTCGGTCCGCGTACGAGCCTTCAGTTGGGAACGTGATCGGTTCGTCGTGCGAGAAGTATGGAAATTTGGGCCGCAGCTCTCCCACTTCGACGTTCTCGTCGTCGAACACCCACAGCACGGGGTGTGCTTCCGTCACGTACAGGAACCCGCCGGGCCGAACGAAGTGAGCAGCGACGCGGGCCCACCTTTGGATGTCGGGCAGCCACGGGAGTGCTCCTCGCGACGTATAGACGATGTCGAATTCACCCTCCAGCACTTCGGGCAGGTCGTAAACGTTTGCTTGTACGAACTTTGCCTCGATGCCGATCTGACCCGCAACCTTCCGAGCGAGTGCGACGGCTTTGGGCGAGAAATCGGCTCCCGTCACGCGCGCCCCGAGACGCGCCCATGAGAGCGTGTCGATCCCGAAGTGGCATTGGAGGTGCAACAGATCTTTGCCGGTGACATCGCCCACCTCGGCGATCTCGTAGTTACGCAGACGGACTCCGGGGGGGCCGCGGCGCTCGTCGGGATTCTCGTCGCCGCGGATGAAGCTCTGCAGGTCGTAGAAGTCACTCGACTCGTGGATGTCGGTCCACTCGTCCCACAGCTCTTGGTTCGCCTCCATAAAGCGCCGTGCATCTGCAGAACGATCTTGATTTTCGGTCATCGCCGGAATCGTAGGCCGCCGATGCGACGCAAGAAGTTGGTCGAGCTATTCCTCGCGGCCCAAGATGAACCACAAGATGATGACGCCGACGACCAGGAACCCGGTCAGCACCATGAACGCGACGCCGCCGTTGGAGGCATTTGACTCGCCGCCTGCGTCGATCCCCGGCTTGCCGCATGCGACGAGCGCCATCAAGAACATCGTCGCGGCAAGGGTGCGCAGGCGCGTCAT
>JBHELU010000318.1:0-3752 GCA_046262955.1 Actinomycetota bacterium
GTCCGATACCGCTTAAGTTGAGCCACCGGAATCTTGTGCTTACCTTCGTTAGTCGCTAGCGACCCTGGTCCACGATCTTCGTGAAGCCGAGAGGCAATGGTGCGTCGTTATTCGCCACCTCTGCCCGTATGAGGCCGTTGCGCGAGTCGATGACGTACGCCGCCCATGAGAACTGCTCTCCGTGGGGGTCCATCATTCCGATGACATTCCCGCCCACGGCGACAACCCATACGGCCGTCGTGTCCGTGAAGTCCGCCGGGCGACCGTCCATCTGGAGGAGTTTCGCCGCCTCCCCCCATGACGTGAACTTGGCCTCGATGCGGCTCAACGTGCGGATCGTCTGCATGGTGCGGACGTGCGCGATAACCGACGCGCGATCCGTCGCCCCTCCGCTTAGCGAGCGCCCCGTGATAGGGTCGGCGGTCGCTGCCGTCGTCCCGCGATCGCCGCTCATCAGGATGCCGACCGCGAGCCCGAGCGCAATCAGCCCGCCGAGGAGGACTCCGCGCCGAACGAAAAACCTCTTCATCGTCTTGCCTCCATCTAGTGATCGGCCACTTGTTGGACGACCATGTCATCGAGTAGTAGAGAGCCCGTTGTAGCAGCTCGTCGAGTTTTCCGAGGGCGTACATGCGGTGGGCTTTCAGACAACTTGCGCTTGGAGTGAATGCGCTAACTGCGCACGCGTCGACGAGGAAACGCCTCCTTTCGTACGACGCGATGTTTCAGGTCAGGTCGCTGAGCCCTACGCCCACCGCCTCGAACGGTCGCCGACCAAGTCCTTCAACTCCGCGATCAGGGCGTCGTCGGCATGCACAACACCGGCGGTCGGGTGTCGAGGGGCCTGCGGTCGCGTATCGGCCGCGATCTCAAGGGCGCGCTGCGCCCACTCGGACGGGTCGACACCCCCGAGTTTTGCGAGGCGCGCGCGCGCGACGAAGTACCGGAAAAACTCAACGCCCCAGAGCAGCCCGCGCTTGTAGCCGCCGACATCGTTCAAGAGGCGCTCGGCCTCTACGAGATCCTCATCCCCGGCCCTTTCGATGAGCACCTCCGCTAGAAAGACCGCAGGCATGATGCCGACCCCGTTGCGGTTCGCGTCGGCCTTCGCGAGGCAGAGCCGTAGGTGCGCCTCCGCACCGACCAGATCGCACCGCGCTCGTAGATGCGCGCGAGGAGCAGGTGGGCCCACGGGACGGCCATGTGCGCGCCGAGTCGAAGCTGAGCCGGCTCCGGCCACCCGGCAATAACGCGCTCAAACAGCCTGATCACGATCGGCAAGGCTCGCTCATCGCCTGAGCGGTGAAGCGCGTCCGCCTTCGCCAGTAGGTACTGCGCGCGGCCCGGCAGGTCGAGCCCGCGCGAGCCGTTGCTCGAACTCTGCCATCGCCCGCTCGTCGAAATCCGGATCATCGGCCCAGAGGCGGTTCGGTCTCGAGTCATCGGAGTCAGCGCGGCGCGACAAGAACCAACATTGCGATCACTCCTGCAAGTGCCGAGATGATCGCTGCGACCGCCCACCGCCCGCCTAGTCTTCGAATACGGTCAAGTTCTTCATCGTAGTGAGGCCGATTAGCGAACTGATAGGTCCTAAGGATCAGAACCGGCGCATCCATGAGCCAGCGCCAGGGCCGATTGCCATAGCGAAGATCCCACTCCTCTCGTGTCAGTGGATAGAGGTCAGTGATTGCGTCCGGTCCGTGCCGTTGCTTGTAGACGTCGAAGAACCGCTGGAAGTAATGGTTTGACACGAACGCGAACAGCATCGCTGGCAGGTAGAGAATCAGGATCGATGGCCCGTTAACCGAGGGCATCAGTGAAGTCGACTCCCGCCACCACCGCCTATCCAAGTGTTCGTAGCAATCACGTGCGCTTCACGCCCCAAGCCGATGCCGATCTGCGGATTCTCGACGAGTACGTCTCCCGAGTAGACGTAGTCGAAGCCCACCACAACGAAGAGGTCGATGTCCTCAAGGGGTTCCAAGGCATAGGGAGCCACGACTGGGCCCGGCTTGAGGGCCTCGAGAGACTCAGTCACTCGAGCGAGGTCGAGATTTTCGCAACATCAGCGAGTGAGCGTACCGCCGCAAGCCGGACACCCGGATCGGCATCGACGAAGAACCGGAGACATAGCGTGCCAAGCCAGACGCGTGAGGGCTTCCGCTCGAACGCTACCGTCTGAACTTGCGAGAGAAGCAAGTGCGCTGGTTCTGTCTATGGGCATGACAGCGCGGTACGCTTTCGTGCCTTCATCGTCTGATTTTCCCACTCCCGGTCACGGCGCCGACTTTTCGGCGGGAGTGATGGCGACCGCACCGAGTTCGCATCTTCGCGAAGGGCGGCCTCTACCGGAGCCAACTCATTCGTCAGATTCCGTCCGGGTGCGTGCAAACGCCAAAATGCTGACGAGTACGTCATAGACCGGGTGCGCCCGGCTCAAGTGCGGAGCACCTAGTCGCACTCCCGAACTCCCAACAGGATTTCGACTGTCCAGCGAAGATTGCTCTTTGCCTCGTCATACGAGAGTTTCCGGCAGAAGAGCTCGGCTCCGGTTTCGTCTTTCGCGCGGACGGTTGTTCTCCGGGGATCCCCACTCCCGGCCGGATAGACCCACACGCTCGTCGCCCTTCCCCGAGGCTCCACTTCTCTAGTTATTGGGGAGCCCGGGTTAGAACCCACGATCTCCACGGTGAGACGCAGGTCTGTAACGTTCTTGTAGGTCATTTCGTAACCCGGGTCACCACAGTTGATGGTTACGGTGGCGACGAGTATCGAAAGCGCCGCGACGACACTATTGCGGGCCATCCTGGTCAGGGGACGCCGGTTCTTATGTTGCTGAAAGATATTTCAGACCGCTGGTCGTTGCCTAGAAGAGGGAGGATCAACCTCCCGCGGTCCAGTCGGATGGTCATCAGCGCGGGACGAGCGAATGCCCAAACGCAATATCGACAGAGCCTCTTCTTCGCGAAGTCGTCGTGCACTCGGTATGCATGAGCGCGTTGCACGCTCGCCTTCACAGGGGACGGATTGATCACGTGATCGAATCGGCTGGCCGCACTCACCGCAAGCCTTCATCTTTACTGCTGTCGGCACCGGGGGTAAAGCCTAGTCCCCATCACCGGTCGCACAACAAGAAGTGATGCCTAGCGGGTCACTACAAGAAGGACGGCCGTAACCGCGCCGATTGCGTAGAGACCGAAGTAAACCAATCTACCCAGCTCCCTACGGAGCCTGCGTTCCTCGGCTCGCAGACCAAGGTCCTGTCGCAGCTGTTCGCGTTCGACTAGCAAGTCGTCGTGGCGAGTCCCGTTGCGCCACAACCCGAAGGCAACGAACGCTGTCACCGAGGCGAGTACTGTCCACGCGGCGATTGGCTCGACGTTGGCGGAAGCCTTGAAGTTTGTAGTGAGCACATCGTGGACGACGCCTGCCAGAAGCAGCATTGGTACGTACACAATCTGCTGCTCCAGCCGAGCCAGATCCTTCACGTGTTGATCATTCAGCTCGAGGGCTTTGATGAGCACAGCTTCGCTCGCGCGACTCCGTTGTCTCTCTTCGAGCCGTTGGCCTGTGGCCTCGACACTTGCGCCCTGTTGAATCGTTGGTCTCCCGACAATCGCGTTTACGAGCGCGCCCACGACGACCGCGACGATCCAGAGCCACGACGCGGCGTGGAGCAATACCGCCGTGGCTGACGCGACATCGGTCGGCGCGTGATTCCCGCCGGCACCGAACTGCTCGGCGAGCCTCTC
>JBHELU010000319.1:0-4890 GCA_046262955.1 Actinomycetota bacterium
GCCCACCACTTCCAGCGTGCGGGCGACGATATGTGGAGCGAGGTATGTGATCTCGGTCGCCCACGGGGCAGAGTCCACCCACACCCTCAGGATCCCGTTTTTCAGCGAGCCGGGTCGCGCGTGGGCGGCAACGTCGGCCCCCACGATCTCGGTCCACGACGAGAACAGGCGCGCGGACTCTTCCGGTGAGTCCATCCCGAGCTTGCGGCCCGCGGAACCGAGTAGGTCTTTGAGACGTGTAGGTCCTTCGGTCACTTCGAGGTCACCTTCCCGGCACTGACTTCCAGGAGCCGGTCGTGACCTCCCGGAACGTCATCCGCATCGCCGGCCGACGAAACGATCGTTTGACCGAGACCCTTTACCTCCTTCGCCAGCCACTCCCGGCGCGCGGGGTCGAGCTCGGAGAAGACGTCGTCGAACAGCAGGATCGGAGTTTCACCGAGCGCGTCGGCAAGAAGATCCCGTTCCGCAAGCTTCAGAGCCAGGGCGATCGTTCGTTGGTCGCCTTGCGATGCGTATGCACGCGCGTCCAGAGAATCGCCGTCCTTCTCGATCGAGATCGCTATGTCGTCGCGTTGTGGGCCGACGAGGGACATTCCCCGATCGATCTCACGGTTGCGCGACTCGGCGATCTGAGCTTCGAGCACGTCTCTCAGATGAGTCACGTCCGGTTTCACTTCTTGAGTGCTCAGCCACGCGCTCGCGTACGACAGCTCGATACGCCCCATTCCCGCGATACCTCTGTAGCGCGCGTCTACGACAGGTTGGAGTTGTTCGAGCACGGCTATACGCGCTGCAGTCAGCTGGGCCCCCGCGCGCGACATCGCGTCGTCCCAGACTTCCAAGGTCGACATCGCGTCGCTTCGTGCGGAGCCCGAGCGCGGGATGGTCTTCAGCAAGGCGTTCCGCTGGCGCAGAACCCGTTCCCATTCGCGACGCACAGGCTCACGCGCCGGATGGAGCTTGACAACAAGATCGTCCAGGAAACGACGTCGCGTGTCGGGAGAGCCTTTAACGAGGGTTAGATCGTCGGGACCAAAGAAGACTCCGGTGGCGAGCTCGCGCAGCGCGCGGGGACCCGAAGCGGGCGTTCGATTTATCAATACGCGCGTGCCCTTCGTTTGCTTCATCTCCATATCGATCCGTATCTGACGGCCCTTACGCGTCAGCACCGCGTGTATCAACGCGCGCTCCGCACCGTGACGAACGACTTCCGATTCGCTCGATCTGAGCGAGCCAAGGCCGCCCAAGCAATAGATGGCCTCGAGCAGATTCGTCTTTCCCTGAGCGTTCGCTCCGACAACGACATTCAGGCCGTCCGCAAAGTGCACTTCCTCCCGCCCGTAGTTTCTGAAATCCTCCAGGGCGAGTCGCTCTACGAACACATCACCGTTGTTAGGACAGGCGAACCGGCATCAACAGATAGGTAAACGCGGGGTCCTGATCGCCGCGGAGGATCGCAGGCTTCAGGCCGTCCGCGGCTTCGAGCACGATCTTTTCGGACCTGATCGCGGCCGCGCCGTCGGTGAGGAATTGCGGATTGAAGGCGATCAAGAGTGGATCACCTTGGAACTCGGCGTCGACGATCTCCTGTCCTTCGCCGACATCGGGCGTGTGGGCAGAAACTTCGAGCTCGGCAGCGAGTTGAAGCTTCACTGGAAGGTTGTTCTGCGCAAGCAGCCCGACCCGCTTCACAACTTCGATCAACAACTCGCGGTCGATGGTTAATGCGTTCGTGTAGCCCTCGGGGATCAGTTGTTTGTAATTGGGGAACACGCCTTCGATGAAGCGAGGGCCGATGACGGAGTCGCCCGCACCCGACCCATCGCCACTGGGCCTCAGCGTTACGCCGATGAGGTTGTCTTTGACGATCGCCTTCACTGCCCCGGGATCACCTTGAAGGGCTCGGGCCAGCTCGCCCAACGCCCGTGCGGGGAGGACAACCTTGATCGGCTCGGCGGTTCCACCGGACACTTTTACGGCGCGCACTGCAAGGCGATACGAGTCCGTTGCTGCAAGCGTCAGCGTGTTGGAGTCGATCTCCCACAGGACCCCAGTCAAGATCTGTCGTGACTCATCGGTGGAAGCCGCTCGAACGACCTGTGACAGGGCAGTTGCAAGCTCTTCACCGTCGAGCTCGATCTGGATGCCTTCTCCTGAATCGAGCCCCTCGATCGGTAAGGCCGGGTAATCATCCGCCGCTAAGGACTTCACACGGAAGTGCCCACGCCCCGAGCCGATCTCGACTTCTCCGTCGCCACTTGCGAGGCTGACTTGACCCGAGCCAAGACTGCGGGTCATCTCGCCAAATAACCGCCCCGGCACGATCACACGACCAGGCTCGTCGATCCCTGCCTGGAACGAAGTCTCCATAGCCAGCTCGAGATCGGTACCCCCGATTCGAACGGTCCCCGGATCGATCGCCTCGATGCGAAGACCAGACAGGACCGGTAACACTGCCCGCGTCGAGATGGCGCGCGACGCGAACTGAACCGCGTTCAGCAGGTCATCTCTCTCGCATCGAAACTTCATCGATCTCCTCCCATTCGTTCAAGGCTAACGAAAGTGTCTGTCAACAACGGGTTCTAGTGGTTCTTAGATAGATATCTATGTCGAAGTACTAGTAGGGGCTGTGGAGATGTTGGTTCGAGGTTGTTTGCGCAGGTGAACGTGGTCACGAGGGCTGTGGATGGCATGGGGAGCCTCCGGGAGTCCCCCGGTAGCTGGCAACGCGTTGTTTCGCGGACCCGGTGATTCCGGTGGTAATCGTTGATGAATGGAGACTTATCCACGGGCAGCCTGTTGGCGGATGCGCGCGGTGAGCTCATTGACCTGCTCATAGCAGTTCTGTCTCTCCTGCATCTGTTGGCGGATCTTGTTGGTTGCGTAGATCACGGTCGAGTGATCGCGGCCCCCGAATCTCTTTCCGATCTCGATGAGGGATAGATCCGTGAGCTCTCGACACAAGTACATAGCCATCTGTCGTGCGAGAACCAGTTCGCGAGATCGGCTGGAAGAGGTGATCTCTTCGGGCGTAATAGAGAAATAGTCGCCTGCGACGTTGATGACCATGGCGGCCGTCACACGTGCTTCATCCGATCCCGGCAGTAGCGAGTGCAGAAGCTCTTGGGCAAGCTCGAGCGTCACCTCTGCCCGGGTCAGCGATGCGTATGCCGCCACGCGGATCAAGGCACCTTCGAGCTCCCGGATGTTCGTTTGCACCCGTGACGCGATGAATTCCATGACGTCGCGCGGTAAGCAGAGGCCGTCCGCCTCTGCTTTCTTCTGCAGGATGGCGAGCCGGGTCTCGAGGTCGGGCGGCTGGACGTCGGTGATCAAGCCCCACTCGAATCTGGTGCGAAGGCGCTCCTCGAGAGCCGGCATCTTCTTTGGGGGCCGGTCGGAGGTGATCACGATCTGGCTTCGCGGATGCAGGGCATTGAACGTGTGGAAGAACTCTTCCTGGGTCCGCTCCTTGCCCTCGAGCAGCTGGATGTCGTCGACCAGCAGCAGATCACCCACACGAAAGCGACCGTGGAACTCGGGGATGCGGTTGCGCTGCACCGACTGGATGAAGTCGTTCATGAATTGCTCGGTCGAGACGTATCTCACGATCAGCCGAGGGTGGCACTCGGCGATGTAGCGCCCGATCGCGTGGAGAAGGTGGGTTTTCCCCAACCCGGCGCCCCCGTAGATGAATAGCGGGTTGTAGGCCTCTGCCGGCTGCTCGGCGACTGCCAGAGCGGCCGCATGAGCAAAGCGGTTGGAGCTACCGATCACGAAGGAATCGAACGTGTACTTGGGGTGGAACTGCGGAGTTGGGTTCCCGGGAGAAGCCGCCGGCGCCAGGGGTTTATCGGACCCGGTCTCGTGACCAGGCGTTTCCGTATCGGAGCCGGCGACCTGCGGGTCGACGACGATCGTGACCCCGAGCTCGGTTCCTGCACATTCACTGACCAGTGGTCGGAGCAAACGCGAGTAGCGGGTGTCGATCCATTCCTTTGTGAATGGGCTCGGCACCCCGATCAGAAAGGTCCCGCCCTCGAATCCGACGCCGCGGGCGCTACCGAACCACGCGGAGAAGTTGCCCTCGGAGATCTGCTCCTTGAGCTTGATGGAGGTCTTGCTCCATAGATCCTGAGGTGAAGCCGGCGGATCCGGCGCTTCGGACGAAGCCGATGCGGTGACGTCATCAATAGAAACAGAAACGACCACCCTGATGTCCCCCTTTTTGCGCGATGTCAGCCCCGGCTCGGACCCTACGCAGGTCGCAGAGAGACTCACGACAAACGGGCCGCTGGGTTGGGCGGGTGGGGACCGCACCAATTGCTCCACACTGCTATCCACACCTGTGGACAACCCTGTCAAAAACGGATAACTGCATGGCGCAAGCTGGCGGGGAAGTGCAGCAGCCCCTCCCTCACTGGCGAGGTTCGAGACCTGCGACATCGAAGCGCGACCGTGTGGAATGGTCAACAGCCGAGGGGAAGAACGCGCAAAATTAGTGCGTTGGGGGCGGGCTACGTGCGGAAATCGGTCTCGGCTATACTCCCCCGGCACTACGAGGCCCCCGCCGAACTTCGCGAACCTCGTTTTTGTCGGTCGGGGGATCGAGACGACTACGAGGACTCAATGTCCAAGCGAACGTTCCAGCCAAACACCCGCCGCAGGAAGCGCAAGCATGGCTTTCGGGCGCGGATGAAGACGCGGGCCGGGCGCGCCATCTTGAAGAATCGGCGCGCGAAAGGCAGAGCGCGCCTTTCCGCCTGACGCCCCCAGAAATCCGATGACGGCGATCAAGACCTCGCGCGACTTCGGTCGCATCTATGCCACTGGCGCGCGCGGGCGCAGTGACGGCATCACGGCTGTCGTGCAGGCTGGCTCGGGTAC
>JBHELU010000320.1:0-4147 GCA_046262955.1 Actinomycetota bacterium
CGATAGATCAGGACCAACGGCAGCGCGATCAGGTCGGCGAAGACGAAACTGATCACCCCGCCGAAACTGATGCCGCCGTGCCACAGTGCAGCAGCCATCGGGACGTTCCCGATCGAGCACACGAAGCTGATGAACGCGATCACGGGGCCGACAACGACGTTTTCGACCGACGTGATCCAACCGTGACCGTGAAGGAACACGTCGTTCCACACTCGGTTGGAGACAAGCACAGCAAGGAACCCGGCAACCGTGTAACCGATCACCAGCTCGCGGCGGAGCATCTTGAGATCGGCCATCGTGTACGCAGCCGCGTCGGACCAGCCTGCTTTCGATCTGAGTCGCACCGACCACGGCTCGCGTTGGAGCTGCTCTTCTTCCTGATGGTGGTGATGGTCGGCGTCTGTTCGTCGTGACCTAACGCGCTGTCGTGCCCGCTCGATCACTTGCCTGTCGAGGACGACGGCCCCGACGATCACCAGTAACACGATCATGATCGGGCCGCCCAGGAACTCCGCGGCCGCGAACTGCCAGCCCATCAGCACGATCAGAACGATGCCGAGCTCCAGCACCAGGTTCGTCGACGCGAACATGAACACCATCGACGAGATGAAGTCGGCGCCTTTCTCGAACAACGACTTCGCCATCGCGGTGGCTGCGTACGAGCATGACGACGACACCATGCCGAGCCCTGTCGCCCGCGCGACCGCTCCCGGCCGGTGATCGCCCATGACTTTCTCCATCTCGCGGCGAGAGACGAACGCTTGGACCGCGCCCGATAGACCGAAACCGAGCACCAGGGCCCAGAGGGTCTCCCAGAACATGAAGAAGGCCTCGCGCAACCCGTGCCAGACGTCCCTGAAGACCGTCATTTCGGCCCCCATGAAGGAGCGAACTCGTTCGCACGGTCGCGCGTGAGACGGTCGCAAGCCCCTCCGCCGGCCCGGCATACGTAGAGCTCGTTGTCCCTCGGGGGTTTGTGCCGTTCGCTGGAGATGACGACATTGCGCGAATCGGGGGCCCACGCGTAGCCACCGGTCGAGTCGTCCGGATAGATCTCGTGCAATCCGCCGCCGGTCGCTCGGACCGCGTCGAGAGGACACACGGTGCCAAGGCATCGCATGAACGCGACGCGGCTCCCATCGGGCGAGAACTGTGCCAACTCGGGCCGCGCGTGTTTGAAGTGGATGAACTTCACGGGTTTGTGGCCGATCCTTTTGAGCCGAAGGGACGAGCTCGGGCTATGCGCGGAAGCGTGCTCGTAAACTATGCCGCGGGGTCCCCACGTCGGTGAGATATCGAGCCCGGGATCGTGTGTCACGCGGTGCTTGTGGGAGCCGCGCCGATCCATAGTGAACAGCTCGAAGTTGCCGTTCTTGTCGATCTCTATGGACATTGCTATATGCCGCCCATCCGGGGACCATGCAACGCCACCGATCACCGAGCGTCTCTTCGTCAGGCGGCGGACGTGGCCGTTCAGCGTGACGGTACGCAGCAGGCCTCGGCCCTGACGGTCCGCTGTCTGATACGCGATGCGACGACCGTCCGGCGACCACGCGAACGCCAATTCGGCACCATGACCGCCGGTAAGCCGATGCTTGTGTCCACCGCCGGCATCCGTCACCCAGAGCTTCCGTCCGCGGCCAAAGGCGATCTTGCGACCGTTGGGACTGACGAGCGGGGACCCTTCGTTCGACCGCCCATGGGTCACTTGTCGAAGATCGGTCCCGTCGGGCGTTACGGAGAAGACGTGCGACGAATCGCCGTTGCGAGAGGCCACCGTGAAGAAGATCGTGCCCTTGCCGGGCCCCCCGCCCGACGCTCGCCCTGGAAGGGCTCCACCGCTGATGGCGGCCACGACGACCGTCGCCATGATGCCGGTACGCCTCAGAAGAGTCATGCGAACGAGCCTAGTCTTCGGCGCAAATAGGCTGGTGACGTGAGCATGATCGAGGTGATGGGTGACGTTTCGGGCCTCGCCGAGCCCGCGCTGGTCGTCGCATTTCAGGACTGGGTCGACGCGGGGGCCGCTGCATCTACTGCGGCTCGTCATATCGCTTCGGGCGGCGAGCTCGTCGCACGTTTCGACGGCGACGCGCTATTCGATTTCCGCAGCCACCGGCCCGTTCTCGACATCGTCGACGGCAATTACAAAGAACTTCAGCTCCCCGAGTTGACGATCGTGCGCAATCGATTCGACGGCCGCGATGTCTTGGTTATGACGGGACCGGAACCGGACTACCGGTGGAACGAGTTCGGACGTTCGGTTCTCGAGATCGCGCAGCAGGCCGGGATAGTGAGACACATCAGTCTCGGGGCGATCCCATCCGCTGTTCCTCACACCGCTCCGACTCCCGTGATGACCACTGCATCCAGTGACGACCTTCTTACCGATAAGAACGTGGCCACCGAAGGGCTGCTGCGCGTTCCGGCTGCAGCGGTAAGCCTGGTCGAGTGGACGCTCAGCAATAACGGTGTCGGAGCTGTCGGTTTCTGGGCCCAAGTCCCGCACTACCTGTCGCCGTACCCGCCCGGCGCGATCGCGCTGGTCCGTCGCGTGGAAGATCACCTTGGCGTGGTGATCGGAGTGGGGGAGATGGAAGCAGAAGCCGCGGCCTTGAGCGCGCGGCTCGACGAGATGTTCTCTTCTCGCCCGGAAGCCAAGGAGTACCTCGAGCAGCTCGAGCAACTCGCCGGTCAGCCCGAGGTGCCCGGAGCGGACGAGATCGCAGCCGAGGTCGAGCGCTTCTTGAGGAGTCAGCCGGGCGAAGGGGGGACTTAGGTCTAGAATCACACCCAGATAACTACGCCGGGGTGATTCATGTCTGTGACCAGGGTCTTCGAGTTCCGCAAATCCACCCTACCGAACACCTGTTCGACTAGCATCGGCCGAAAGTCGTCACACCTCCTCTCTAGGGTCCTCCCAGTAACCGAAACCCGAGGCCCCAGGGCGGGCCGAGAAGCGTAAGGAGGCACTTTCGATGCCGAGAGACCGCAGCAGCGATCGCAGTGACGTGACCAGCATGATCCGCGACTCGGGCCGCGCCCAGGTCGTCGAGATGACCCTGGCTCAGATCGAGAAGCAGCACGGCAAGGGCGCCATCATGCGCTTGGGCGACTTCGGCCCTCGCCTCAACGTTGAAACCGTCCCCACAGGATCGCTGGCGTTGGACCTTGCGCTGGGTGTCGGCGGGTTGCCGCGGGGCCGCATCGTCGAGATCTACGGCCCGGAAGGTTCCGGGAAATGCCTGACCGCCGATACCTATGTATGGACGGATAAGGGCCTCGAGACCGTCGCTGAAATTTTCGAGCGTAGTGGCCAGAAGGCAAGTTGCACATCGCGAATCACCGACATCACCGACTTTGATGTACGGGCGGTCAACGAGAAGGGCGAACTTGAGTCTGTTTCTGCATTGACCCACAACAATCGGCGGCCGGTCCTTGAGATTCGCCTTCGGTCCGGCCGAAAGGTGAAAGTCACTCACAACCACCCTCTTCGCGTGGTTGACCGCGATGGATACATCGTCTGGCGAGACGCAGCTCGCATACAGGTTGGCGACTCAATCGTGTCCGCTGCTTTCGGCGCGGTTGAGGCGGCCGCAGGCGATGGCATCTCCGAAGATGAAGCCGTCTTTCTCGGTTATCTGGTGGCCGAAGGAACGCTCAGCGAGAGCCATAGGGTCTCCTTCACAAATTGGGACATCGAGGTCGGCGCCGAATTCACAGCTCTTGCCGAATCTCTCTTCGTCACAAAAGTTCGCAACTATTACAACAAGGAATACCGCGTCTCAGGAAAGGCCCTACGGGAGCAACTTGCGGAGCATTACGGTCTCGATTACGTCACCGCTATTGGGAAGAAGGTCCCTCACTGCATCCGTGTGGGAGGCCACAAGATCCAGCGGGCGTTCCTTTCTGCCCTGTTCGAAGGCGATGGATGGATCGACAAGAGTTCGACAATCGGGTTGGGAACTGCTTCGGAGCAGCTAGCCCATGAGGTGCAGCTCCTCCTCTATGGGTTCGGGATTCCCTGCACGGTCGCGGCAAAGTTCAACAAAAAGTACGAGCGTGACTACTGGAGCGTCACGATCAACCCCACTTCAGTGCACCGGTTTCTCGATGAAATCGGCTTTCGCTCGGCGCGCCGACGTTC
>JBHELU010000321.1:0-4129 GCA_046262955.1 Actinomycetota bacterium
CGCCCCCCCACTTCTGGGCGTTGTCCATGCGCTACGAGAAGGACTACGCGTTGGCCGGTGTGCCGATGATGCCCGTTGTGTACGGCAAGTCCGAGACCACCAAACACATCCTTCTGTACTCGATCCTCTTGCTGGCGATGTGCCTTGCGCTCTTCTCGGTCGCGCATATGGGCATGCTGTTCCTCGGAACGATCGTGGCCTTGAATGCGATCTTCATCGGGTGGGCGCTTCGGTTGTGGAAGATCCCAACGCCGCGCCGCGCGTGGGGATTGTTCAGATACTCGATCTATTATCTTGCGATCCTCTTCGCCGCGATCGCCGTCGACGCTCTGATCGGCCGCTAGGGTCCGCCGCTCCTACTTGACGGTGAGTGTCCCGTTCATCGACGTGGGGTGGTACTGGCACTCGAAGTAGTAGCTCCCCTTGTCCAGCTTGGGGATGTCGATCTCGACGGTCTGGTTGGCACCGACGTCCGGGCTCTTGAAGAGCTGATCCTTCGCCGACTTGTCTTTGAAGATCGCGAAGTTATGCGTGGTCGAATCCTGGTTCACGAAGGACAGCGTTCCGCCTTTAGCCGGCACCGTGAGGTCCGACGTGTTGAACGCGACGTTGTGTGCGGTGATCGACAATCCGCTGGCGGACGCAGCGGCGGGTGCAGGGTTGCTCGCTGCAGCCGCGTGGGTCCCGAGGATGCCCGTCTGGGTCAGAACGATCCCGACCAACATCGGGTAGAGCACCACAAGACCCAACTCGAGCATCGTGTTGGTAGTCATCTTCGGCCGCAGCGCGATGAAGGCTGCGGCACCTAGGACGTTCAAGGCCATCACCAGAGCGATCGCGGTAGCTACCGGTTCGGGAACGTCGAGCAAGATGCGGGAGAACCCGACGACCAAGCCCCCGATCACGATCAACGCGCCAAGCGGGATGACGATGGGCAACGGCACCTTGATGCGTACCTCTTTGACGAGGTCTCCGCGGTCGTCCATCACTTCCTCATATCCCAAACCTCGAGCTCACGTTCGAAATCCTCCCACGGGACCTCTGGCGTCCGCGACTCCTGAGATTCTTCGCGCGCGTTCCATGAAAAGAAGATCACGGCGATCACGGTCCACAGTAGCAAACCGCCTCCGATCTTCATGATCAGTCCGGCAATGCGTTGGTCCGTGATGGCGTTGATCCACGGATGAGGCACGTGCGTGTAGAAGGAATAGAGCGGCCGGCTTCCGAACGTGAGAAACGATGCAGGCACCGTCGGCACGATGGACTGCAAGAACAGGTAGAGCATCTTTCCCGGCGGCGATAGCCGTTTCAGCTCGGGCAGAGGATCCACGACCGGCCACCACATGATCAACGATGCGCCGACCAGCACTACGTGCAGCAAGAAGTGCACGGCGTGGTGCTCGAGCGCAAGGTTCACCATCAGCGGCCAGTGCGTAAAGACGATGACGGCATTGAAGATCACGAGCGCGACGAAAGGCTTCGTTAGGAAGCGGACCGTCTGGAAGAGCCAGCGGGGAGCGAAGATCGTCCGCAGCAGCCACGCGGGAAGCCCCAGCAACAGCAAGGGCGCCGCTATCAACGAGAACATCGTGTGCTGAACCATGTGCACCGAGAACAGGTAACGCTCGGCGATGTCGTGGATCGGCCAGTCGGATCCGACCCACAGCACGGCAACCCCGAGGACCCAGCACACCTTCTGCCGTGTGCTCACTATCAACTGGCCCGGCGCGACCTTCTTGGGGCCTAGATACGCGATAGCAGCGACGTATCCGGCCAGCAAGACGAACATCAGCGCCCAAACGTCGGGGTGCGCGTGCCACGCAAATAGATCTGAGGTCGAAACGGCCGTGGCCATCAGGATCCGACGGGAGACGGACCGCCTTGTCCCAAGAAGAAGATGGCCAGGACGATCCCGAAGACCGCGAACGCCAGGATCACACCGGTTACGAAAAGGCGCCTAAACATCAGGGAGTCGAATCGCAGATGCATGAACCACAAAACGACCATTGAGAACTTCAGGATCGACATGATGATGAGCATTGGAACGAGAACGCTTCTGAGCGAGTTGATGTAATAGATCGCAACTTCGATCCCCGTGATGATTGCGAGGATCGCAGCGACGCCCACGTACTGCCGGGGGCCGGGGTGATGCGATAGCTCTACCTGCTCCAGCGGCGCTTCCACCGACTGCGGCGCTTGGACTGACAACTGGGGCCTCCTAGTGCGTCGGTATCAGGTAGACGACGGTGAAGATGACGATCCAAACGATGTCGACGAAGTGCCAGTAAAGACCAATGAGCTCGACCTTTCGCGCTCCGTCCGTCCCTAGCTTTCCGGCCACGTCCATGCTGAACTGAGACATCAACATCAAGATCCCCGCGGTCACGTGAGCCCCGTGGAACCCGGTCAGCATGAAGAACGCGCTGCCGAACGTGCTGGTCGAGAGCTTCAGGCCGGAGTCGACGAAGGAAGTGAACTCGAAGACCTGACCCCCGATGAAGACCATGCCCAGGAATGCGGTGGCAAGGATCCACACGCGGAATCCACGGTGGTCGCTGCGCTGGATCGCTGCCAGCGCGAGCACCATCGTGAGGCTCGACATCAGCAGAACGAACGAGCTGACCGACGTGTACGGAATGTTGTAGATCTGATGCGGGGTGGGTCCGGCCACGACGCGGTTGCGATAGAGCAGGTACGTCGTGATCATCGAACCGAAGAACAAGCACTCCGACCCTAGGAACCCCCAGATCGCCAGCTTGGCATTGTCGATGCCGGTGCTTGTGTGCGGCTCTGTTGTCGAAAGTGTGGGGCCCATGCCCTCTACCGACGCACTCATTCTTCTGCCGCCGACGGCTCGAGGACCCACCCAAAGAATCCGAGAAGGGCGATCACAGCTCCGACCAAGATCAAGCCGATCGACGCGATCTCGTTGGGGGGAGCGGACGGCGCAGCGAGGTTCGCCGGTTGCAAGCTGACCACCCCGTAAGCCATAAGCGGCGCGCCGAGTGAAGCCAGGACCGGGAAGTACGACGGCGACGGCAAGTGGATGTGCTCATGAGGCTCGACGTGGTTGCCCTCATCCGCACCACCGGCCAGCACCGGAACCGGACGTCCGTCGGGACTGGTCACGTACTTGCGGTACCAGAAATCGTCTCTGTGCTTCACGAGCGGAACGGTCGCGAAGTTGTACTCGGGCGGCGGTGACGGGATCGACCACTCAAGCGTGCGCCCGTCCCACGGGTCGTCGCCTGCTTCCTCGCGACGAGACCTGCTGACCACGATATTCAACAGGAAGATCGCGATGGACAGAGCGATCGTGAACGCCCCGATCGTGGAAACCATGTTCCAGAAGTCCCACCCCATGTGCGCCGGATAAGTGTGGATGCGTCGCGGCATCCCTTCCAGACCTAGAAGGTGGAACGGTCCGAACGTCAGGTTGAAACCGACGAACATGAGCCAGAAGTGCGCCTTCCCGAAGCCTTCGCTCAGCATCCATCCCGTTGCTTTCGGCAGCCAGTAATAGATGGCGGCGAAAAGCCCGAAGATCGCGCCACCGAAGAGGACGTAATGGAAGTGCGCAACGATGTAATAGGTGTCGGTCTGCTCCCAGTCAGACGGCACGATCGCGTGCGTGACGCCGGACAGCCCACCGATGACGAACATCGCGACGAATCCGAGCGCGAAGAGCATCGGTGTTCGGAAGTGGAGGTCTCCTCCCCAAATGGTCCCTAGCCAGTTGAAGATCTTCACACCAGTCGGAACTGCGATGAACATCGTCGACAGCGCGAAAGCTGAGTCGGCAACCGGGCCGAGGCCGGCGGCAAACATGTGGTGAGCCCACACACCCCAACCCATGAACCCGATGGCGATCCCCGCGAACACGATCGCCGCGTAACCAAAGATCGGTTTCCTCGAGAACGTTGGGAGCACCTCTGAAACGATGCCCATAGCGGGCAAGATCAAGATGTAAACCTCAGGATGGCCGAACAACCAGAACAAGTGCTGCCACAGGATCGGATCACCCCCTGCGGCCGGATTGAAGAAGTTCGCCTGGAAAACACGGTCGAACATCAGCTGGAACAGGGCCACCGCGATGACGGGCATCGCGAAGACCAGCAGGAACGAGACC